>JBDNHN010000180.1:0-2942 GCA_041688725.1 Gillisia sp. | reverse complement strand
TGCCACCTTTAAACTTTGAACGGAATACGCTGAACCTTTTAAACCTTATACGGGAAATGTTGAACCTTTTGAACCAGAAGTAACCGAGAATCATGAAGGTGAGCAAAAACCACCTTGAACGTTAAACGGGAAACGTTAAACCCTTAATTCCTAAACAGGGTAAATTGAACAAAAAACGGAATGAGAGTACTACAACTAATCGATAGCCTACGCCCCGGTGGAGCAGAAAGAATGGCAATTAACTTAGCCAATTCACTTGTTGGTAAATTAGAAGCCTCCTTTTTATGTTGTACACGTCTAGAGGGAGAATTCAGGAATGAAATTTTACCAGAAGTTGAGTATTTATTTTTAAATAAAAAGAATAGCTGGGATATTAAGGCATTTTCAAAATTACGCAGGTATTTGAAAGTTAATGAGATCGATATTATACATGCCCATGGAACATCCTTTTTTATTGCTTCTCTTCTTAAATTTACGGGCAGTTCTGTTAAGTTAATTTGGCATGATCATTATGGGAATAGAATATATAAATCCAGTTTTAATTTTCCCGTTCTATATATGTGTTCATTATTATTTGATAAAACTATTGTTGTTAATTCTAAATTAGAAAAGTGGGTATCAAATAATCTCTTAACGAGTGATATTCAGATTTCCCCTAATTTTATTTCAATTCCTACAAAACCATCATTTCAAAATAAAAATAAAATTGATCAAAATAATTTCAACATTATTTGTATTGCAAACTTCAAAGCTCCCAAAAACCATTTAAATCTACTACGGGCCTTTAAGTTACTTGTAGATAAATACTCTGATGTTTTTTTAATACTTATTGGAAATGATTACACTGATAATTATTCATTTGAAATACATCAATTCATCGAAATTAATAATATTCAAAAAAGACTAAAGATAATAAACAATTCAACCTCAATTTTTGAATGCTTAAGTTTTTCAGATTTAGGGGTATTATCTTCAGATATCGAAGGTTTACCTATGGTTTTGCTGGAATATGGAATGGCTAAACTTCCAGTAGTATGTACAGATGTCGGAGATTGTAGAAAAGTTATAGGTAATGACGGAATTTTGGTTTCACCTGGAGATTCCACTGCTTTTGCCAGTGCAATGGAAGAATATTATTTAAATAAAAATAGGAGAATATTAGATGGTAATAACTTAAATTATAAAATTAATAGAAAGTATGTAGCAGATAATGCTATTTCATCTTACTTGGATATTTATGAAAATACTTTATTTCGTCAAAATAGCTAGTGACAAAAGAAAACTCAAAATATCTTAAGGTAATTTTTTTGCACAGTCTCTTGGGTTACTTAATATACCTTTTTAAACCGATGGCTGTTTTATATATCTATGGGGTTTTGTTGTATTTTGTGTTTTTAATAATTATAAGAGATAATAAAAATAATGAGGCCTTGCAAGCTGCTGCATCTGTTGCCGGTAATAGTTACAGAGGTGGGGAAATGCGGAGAAGTGGTTGGGAATTTTGGTCTGTTAGTTCCTCCAAACAATCCTGAGGCATTAGGTGAAGCGAAAACTTCTTATTTTAAAAACCCGGAAAAGCGAAAGAAATATACTTAAAAATTATTCGGATAAATCGGTAATTTTAAAGCTTAAAAAGTACTATAAGAAATTATAATTTTAAACTGAAAATTGAATAGATACATGCTAACTTCAGAATTATTAAAGATCTAACCAACATATCTTATTTGCAATTACTGTTAGTCCATGTTTTAATTGGATTCATAGTATATCTATACAGGCCTGCCGCGCAGCTATTATTGTCGGGTACTTTAATTTTCCTTCTGTTCTTTGTCATATTAAGGGATAATAAGAACAATGAAGCCCTTATGGCTGCTGCGTACATAGCAGGAGCTGAGGTGTTTTATAGGATGACAGGAGCCATGGTGTTTTATGAAACAGGGAAATATACCGTAATTTTATTTCTCCTTATTGGGATGTTTTATAAAGGTACTTCCTCCAAAACTGTTCCCTATTGGATCTATCTTCTTATCCTCATCCCCGGCATCGTGGTAGCTTCCATTACTTTAGATTATGATGTGGTATTTAGAAAAGCCATTGCATTTAATTTAAGCGGACCGGTTTGCCTTGGGGTTTCAGCGCTCTACTGTTATTATAAAAAAGTATCGACTGCCCAGTTTAACCATATATTAATGATGTTGTTGATGCCATTGGTAGCCACCACGGCATACCTGTTTTTTTATACGCCAAGTATAGGGGAAACTTTAATGGGTGGGACCAATGCCAACTATGCGGCTTCAGGGGGATTTGGACCCAATCAGATCTCGACCGTAATGGGATTGGGGGCATTTATTTTAGCTACCAGGTTATTCGTAATAAAGGATAAAGTAATTAATATAATCGATCTGGTTTTGCTGGCAATGATGAGCTTTAGGGGGATGGTTACTTTTTCCAGGGGCGGGATGCTCACCGCAGTAGTAAGTGTAGCTGCTTTTTTAATTATTTATTATCAAAAACAACAGGGGAGAGTCCGGTCAAAAACACTTCTTAGAATGGGAATACTAATCGTTACGGGTATTTCAATCTGGATCTTTACATCATTAAGTACCCAGGGCTTACTCACTAATAGATATACGAACCGAGATGCCGCAGGGGAACTGAAAGATCATATTACCACCGGAAGAGTGGAATTAATCGAAACCGAATTAGATGCTTTTTATGATTATCCCGTTACAGGGGTAGGAGTTGGGAAAGCAAAGGATTACCGGTTTGATGAAACTGGGGTTATCTCGGCTTCCCACAACGAAATTAGCCGTTTATTATCGGAACACGGTTTGCTGGGTGTATTTGCATTACTTATACTTATATTTGTTCCCATATTATTTTGGACAAAGTTTAGAAACAACTATTATTTTCTGGCATTTATGGCGTTCTGGTTTTTAACC
>JBDNHN010000179.1:0-6554 GCA_041688725.1 Gillisia sp. | reverse complement strand
GGGCACGTAGAGGCAGGCTTGCGCACCTATAACAAAATGGCTCCTTTTCCCGAAGAAGTAAATCGCCAACTTACTGCCAGGATAGCCGATTTTCATTTTGCGCCAACTTCTAAGGCAAATTCCAATTTATTAAAAGAACAAATCCCTAAAGGGCATATTTATGTGACCGGAAATACGGTGGTTGACGCGTTGAAGTGGGCAATTGCTAAAATGGAAGCTGAGCAAGTAAGTGAAGAAATTCAGAAAATAAAAGCTTTACTTAACCCAAATGAAAGAATGATCCTGGTCACAGGTCACCGCAGGGAAAATTTTGGAGAAGGACTCATCCATATATGCGAAGCTTTGCTGGAATTGTCGGAAAGGGAGAATGTAGAATTGATCTATCCCGTTCATTTAAATCCCAACGTAACAGGTCCTGTACAGGAATTGCTCGGTCACAAAAATAATATTCATCTTATTTCCCCGGTGGCTTATCCCACCATGCTTTGGCTGATGCAGCAGTGCAGCCTTATTATCTCAGATTCCGGTGGGATTCAGGAAGAAGCCCCTACTTTTAATAAACCAGTATTGGTTACCAGGGAAGTTTCGGAGCGTATGGAAGGAATTGAAGCGGGTTTTTCTTTTTTAGTGGGAACGGATAAAGATAAAATAGTAGAAGAGGCAATTCGGATTTTAAACCACCCTCCGGATTTCAATAAATCGGAAAATCCTTATGGTGATGGTACTGCATCTAAACAAATTGTAAACATTCTTTTAGATGCTAAGAATGTGTAATTTCCACAAATATTACTGTTAATCTTCTTACTCAGAATTTTTATAAAAAAATCTGTAAAACCGGTTATTAAAATAATGAGAAAAAATCGATTTATTAAATTTATTAAGAATGGGCTTAAATCCTTGATGAACAAATTACCCTATGTACAAACTCTTCATCAATTAAATTCCAATTCAAAATTTCCCGCTGGCCACTATTATTCAACTGTAGTCTCCCTGGAAGAAATAAAGTTAAGACAAAATGAGATTTGGAAATCGCCAATAACTGAAAATATAGAAGGTATAGACCTGAGAATCGGAGAACAACTTGAATTGGTTGAAAAACTGACTGTTTATTATCCGGATATCCCTTTTACAGATAAAAAGCAAGAAAAACTCAGGTATAATTTTAACAACAGTTATTATTCCCATAATGATGGTTTAATTCTTTATTCAATAATCCGGCATTTTAAGCCAAAGAATATTATAGAAATTGGATCTGGTTACTCATCTGCGGTAATGATGGATACTAATGAATTATTTCTTAATGGAAATATAAACTTAACTTTTATAGAACCATATGCCGGGGATAGATTAAATGCCTTAATGACTGAGACGGATAAAAAGAACACTACCCTAATTCAAGAGAATGTTCAATTAGTGTCATTAGATGTTTTTAAGAATCTTAAGCAAGGAGATATACTTTTTATAGACAGTACACATGCAGTTAAGACAGGGAGTGATGTCAATTATATTTTATTTGAAATTTTACCAGTATTGTCAAAAGGAGTATTAATACATTTTCATGACATATATTTTCCCTTTGAATATCCAAAATCCTGGGTTTTAGATGGATTTGGATGGAATGAAGCTTATTTTTTAAAAGCTTTTTTGATGTATAATAGGAATTTTAAAATTGTATTATTCTCAGATTATTTGAGTAAATTTCATAATGAAGCATTTCAGGATATGCCTGAAACCTATAAAGCTAATGGAAGCAATTTGTGGATTGAAAAAGTTTAATATCTTAGAAATCAGCTTTTAATTTCATTCTGATTATTGACGAATGCATTAGGTAATTGGCAGATTCACCTGGCTTGTTGAACAGTGTTGAACGCTTGTTAAAACAAAAGCTAAAGTCTATCTTTACTTCAAATCAAACAGATTTAATTGAAACCCAAATCATATACGAAAATTTTAGTTGTAGCCGAGTCTATCAACCTGGAAGACAGCAGTGGTTCTAAGGCAAACGTAGCCTTGATACAAAATTTACATAAGGCAGGCTTTGACGTGTTAGTATATCATTACACCCGGAAGGAAATTCAATTATCCGGTATATCTTGCTTTGCAATAAAAGAAAAGAGATGGAGTGTGCTTTTTTTTCTGAGTAGATTCGAGAGATACATTCGTTATTTTTTTAAAATATCACTTAGTAGACCTTTAGAAAAGATATTTGGATTTTCCTTTACTCTTTTTAATGATCGAAACAGTATAATTTCTGCTCTGGAAAGAATTGATGATTTTAATCCTGATTTAGTATTAACTCTTAGTAAAGGAGGTAGTTTTAGACCGCATCATGCGTTAATTAAAATGCCTCAGTTTCATAAGAAATGGATGGCTTATATACATGACCCTTATCCCATGCACCTCTATCCAAGACCATATACCTGGGTAGAAGCCGGATATCATAAAAAATGGATGTTTATGAAGCAGGTCTCTGAAAAGGCAGCTTACACTGCATTCCCTAGTAAATTGTTGATGGAATGGATGGGTAGTTATTTTTCAGATTATCTTGAAAAGGGTGTAGTGATTCCACATCAAATAGATACTGAGGAATCTTCAGAATCTGTAATTCCTGCATATTTCGATCCTGATAAATTCAATATCCTACATGCGGGCAATTTACTTTGGGGACGCGATCCTGAAGGTTTAATCCAGGCATATTTAAAATTTTTAAAGGCTAATCCCTCAGCAGAAAAGGATAGTAGCCTTTTATTTGTAGGTCCTGTAAATCATTATACAGGTTTACTTACAGAATATAAAAACCGGATTCCTCAATTTTTTTTAAGCAAGGATTCTTTGCCGTTTAAAGAAGTTCAAACACTTCAGAAATTATGTTCTGTTAATGTGATTTTAGAAGCAAAATCTGAAATAAGTCCATTTTTACCGGGTAAGTTTCCACATTGTGTAATTGCCGATAAACCGATTTTGTTATTAGGTCCTTACTACAGTGAATCCAGAAGATTATTGGGAGAGGATTATCAATTTTGGACAGAGATTAATAATGTAGAAGACATTTGTCGGTATCATGAAAAACTTTATTTTCAATGGAAAAATGATCATGAAAAGCTCAAGCTCAATCGAACAGATTTAGAAGAGTATTTATCCACCACCTATTTAGCCAATACTATGAATCAAATTTTTGAAAAAACATGAAAATTCTTTTAGTATCAGTTTTTTCTAATCATATGTTCAATTGGATTCTTCAGCTCAGGGAATCTGATCATGAAATACACTGGTTAGACGTTAATGACGCAAATACTTATGTAAAAAGTATCGATTTTATTCATCAAACAGTAAAATGGAAAAGAAGAGTTGAATATCCCGGCAGATATTGGATTAAAAGAAATATTCCTTTGTTGGATACTTTAGTAGAGAAAGTGAATAACAGGAAATTTATTGATATTTTTCAAGAGAAAATGGCTGCAATCCAGCCGGATGTGGTGCAGAGTTTTGAGATGCATTCTGCCTGCGTTCCTATCCTAGAAGTGATGAAAAAATATCCAGAGATTAAATGGATTTATTCAGCATGGGGAAACGATCTCTTTTATCATCAACATAATTCCAAAAAATTAAAAGGTATAAAAGAGGTATTCACACGTCTTGATTATATGTTTGCCGATTGTACCCGAGATTTTTTGATCGCTAAAGAATATGGGTTTAAAGGAGATTATTTAGGAACTCATCCTACAGGGGGTGGGTATGATTTACAATCTTCCAATTCCTTATTGTATGACCTGGATAATAGAAAAACCATCTTAGTTAAAGGCTATGAACACAAGTTTGGGAGAGCTATTAATATTTTAAAGGCTCTACTGGAGATTAAAACTGAGATTAAGAATTTTAATATAGTTGTTTTTGCTGCGACAGATGAAGTTTTAAAATTTGTTAAACAACCTCAATTTTCAAGTATGGAGAATTTGGTGGTCAAAAGAAATATTGCGAGAGGGGAGGTTTTGGAATTGATGGGTAAATCTTTGTTGTATATTGGAAACAGTACTTCAGATGGAATGCCTAACACTCTTTTGGAGGCTATAATTATGGAATCCTTTCCAATCCAATCTAATCCGGGAGGTGCCACCGCTGAAATTATTGAGCATGGCAAAAATGGATTTTTAATTGAAAACCCCGAAAACAGTAGTGAAATAGCCGCTCTTATTAAAAAAGCCATTGAAAACCCCAAGTTATTAAAATCGGGAATTGCATATAATACGAAAAATATTAAGCCAAAGCTTGAAAGGAATTATATTCGAGAACAAGTTTTAAGGAAATATGAGTTAATTGAAGGGAATCTTTAAATGCCATTCTAATGAAAATCTTAATGGTTTCTATGTTTGCAAATCACTTTTTCAATTGGACTGACCAATTAAAAAATTCAGGTCATGAGGTGTTTTGGATAGATGTTTTTGATAATGGATCTGAGGTTAAAAATATCCATTGGGTTAAGCAAACTGTAAATTGGAGAAGACGCTTTAATTTCCCGGGTAGGCAATTATTAAAAAAGCATTTACCGGTATTGAATACTATTATTAGCAATATCAATGAAAGAAAATTAGCAGAAATTTTCGAAAAAAAACTGGTGGAAATTAAACCAGATGTTGTCCAAAGTTTTGTCCTTTTTTCGGCATGTGCTCCTATTTTAAAGATTATGAATAGGAATCCCCACATAAAGTGGATTTATTCTGCCTGGGGAAATGATCTGTACTATTTTCAGAATGAACCAGAATATTTAAAAGATATCAAAGCTGTGCTTCCAAGAGTAGATTATATGTTTGCTGATTGTGATCGCGATTACTCAATAGCAAAAAAATACGATTTTAAAGGTGAATTTTTAGGTGCTTATCCGGGGGGAGGAGGATATGAGTTCAATAATGAGGATTCTATTGAAAAAATTGAAAATAGGAAGGTAATCCTGATTAAAGGCTATCAAAAACTTTTTGGGGAATGTATCATTGTTTTGAAGGCAATTCAGCAAATAATGGCGGAATTAAAGAATTATGAGATAATAGTTTTTGGAGCAGATAATGAAACTCTGGCATACCTTGGTTCTTCTGATTTGAAAAACTATACTAATTTTACTTGTTATGAAGATATTGGCCGGGGAGAACTAATGAAAATAATGGGTAAATCCTTAATTTATATAGGGAATAGCATTTCTGATGGGATGCCCAATACCTTACTGGAATCCATAATAATGGGTGCATTTCCTATACAATCCAACCCGGGTGGTGCAACGGCCGAATTAATTGAACATCAAAAAAACGGATTTTTGATCCAAGATCCTATGGATGTGTGTGAAATTAGGACTTTGATCCAAAAAGCAATTAATGACAGGACATTTTTAGCACAAGCCGTGGAATATAACTTCAAACAAATTAAACCCAAACTGGAAAGGGAATTTGTAAGACAGGAAGTTCTTAAAAAATACAGCCTTGTAGAAAAAGCTGTTAATCAGTAAATATGGGGAAAATCAGCATAATTTTTGCTTACCGCAACCGGGAAATTATTCGGATTAAAGCCGCTATGGATTCGCTTAAAAGTCAGAAAAACAAGGCGTTTGAGGTAATATTTGTAAATTATGGGAGTGAATCCGGGATTTCAGCTAACTTAGAAGAATTACTCCACACTTATAGTTTTGTGACTTATTATTCACTTGAAGTCCGGCAACAGTTATGGAATAAAAGCAGGGCATTGAATTTTGGTATAAAAAAAGCAAGTTGTTCTTATATTTTTATAGCAGATGTTGATATTGTGTTCAGTCCGGATGCTGTAGAAGTTCTTGTGAACCTTGCTTCTCCTGAAGATTTTAGTCTTTTTACAATGGGATATTTAGATGAGAAGGAATCTTCTAAACTTTCTACTGAATTCAAATTTGAAAATTTAAAGCCGGAGCGTTACGGAGAAGTTAATGGAATGATCCTGACGACAAAAGAATCTTTTTGTGTGGTTAAAGGCTATGATGAATTTTTTCATTTTTATGGTTCCGAAGATGTCGATTTATATTCCCGATTGGAAAATGCAGGCTATACATCTAATTTGGTACCCGAGCCTTATTTTTATCATAACTGGCATAAATCCTATCAAAAATCGGATGATGAAAAACTTAGTTCAACCCCAAGGCTTACGAATGTCTTGCGGATAAATCAACAACATTACTTTTACCATCAAAGGGAAAAAATCACAAGTCCAAAAAGGCAGGATTCCTGGGGTGAAATAATCGAAAAATCTGAAAGTGAATTATTGGAAAGGCCTACTAAAACAATCCATTTCAGTAATATACTGGCACAGGTTGAACATTTTTTTAATGAGGAATTGCAATGCATTAAAAATGAAATTGTAGAAGTGAAGGTAATTGAGGATCCATATTTTAATTCCATAAAGCACAAAGCAAAAAAGATCTTAAACAAACAATCACAAACCTATTGTTCACTTAAGGAAGTAAATGATATTATTTTAAAAGCAATAATTTTCAATTACAGAAATTCAAATTATTCCTATGAAATATCGAATGATTTGAAATC
>JBDNHN010000021.1:0-1764 GCA_041688725.1 Gillisia sp. | reverse complement strand
CCATTTTTCACTACCGAACAATTTAGTGGGATTAGTGGAAAACATGTCAGTTTAAAAGAAGCCCTTGATGGTTGTGAGCGCATTCTTTCAGATGAGTTTAAAGATCTGCCGGAAAGTGCATTTTACATGATTGGGACCATAGAGGATGCTATGGAAAAAGAAAATAAAAATAAGGAAAAGGAGAGGAATTCCAATTCTGAAACGGAAAAAAATACAGTGAATTCAAAATAAGAAGTGATAGAAATGGAAAATGAATTAATGACAATTAAGATCCTACTTCCATTCAGGATTTTCGCTAAAGTAATAAATGTGAAACGGGTTGTTGCCGAAACAGGGGAAGGATCTTTTGGTATTTTACCACAAAGGCTGGACTGTGTCGCTGCATTGGTACCGGGAATTTTTACTTATGAAACAGAAACAGAAGGAGTTCAATATTTAGCGATTGATGAAGGTATCCTGGTAAAAGCAGGGCCGGAAGTATTGGTTTCTGTTCGCAATGCCATTGGAGGAGCCAATCTAGGAAAGCTTCGGGAATCTGTAGAAAAAGATTTTGTGGAACTAGATGAAAATGAAAGAAAGGTCCGGTCTGTAATGGCGAAGCTGGAAAGCGGATTTATTTACAACCTGGAGAAATTCAGTAAAGAATAAAATAATGAAACCTACTGCAAATAGGAATAAAGACGGGAATGTATTTAGTCAACAGGTGGGCGAAAAAGAAAGACGCAAACTTAAAGCATTGCACGAAAAAAAAAAGAGTGTTTGGTTTGGCTTGGGAATGTTTGGAATGGTGGGCTGGTCTGTGGCCGTCCCGATGTTGCTGGGAGCGATATTGGGGATTTGGTTAGATAAAATTTATCCCCAATCGTTTTCCTGGACCTTGACCTTTTTGATCATAGGTTTATTAATAGGCTGTTTGATAGCGTGGTTTTGGGTCGCCAATGAACATAGAGATATGAATCCAACCAAGAAAGATGAAGAGTTGAATCTAACTAAAGAGGAAAAAGATGAATGAAATAATATACATGCTGTTGGTGTTCACCGCCGGTTTAGTTTTAGGAATATTTTTCTTTGGGGGGCTTTGGCTCACGGTAAAAAAAGCGGTTACCTCACAAAGGCCTGCATTATGGTTTATTGGCAGTTTCCTTATTCGGGTGAGTATTACTTTGACAGGGTTTTATTACCTGTCCCAGGGAAGTTGGAAAAACCTTCTTATTTCTGTTTCAGGATTTATTATTGCCCGTACTATCATTATTTACCTTACTAAATCTATTGAGGAAAAACCAATACAATTAAAAAAACAAACAAGTCATGAAGCTAAGTCCTGATGAAACTATCTTTTGGGAATATGGTTTTATTAATATTAATCTAACCATTGTTACCACTTGGGCATTAATGCTCATTCTGGTGATTTCATCAGGACTGATCACACGGAAACTCAAAACAGAAATTCATATCTCCCGCTGGCAATTGATCTTTGAGATAATCGTAATAATGATAAACAATCAAATTAAAGAAATAGGAATAGACAAACCTGAAAAATATATAGGGTTTATTGGAACTTTATTCCTTTTTATTGGTTTAGCCAATTTATGCATCATTTTTCCAATGTATGAACCTCCAACCGGTTCTCTTTCTACTACCGCAGCCCTAGCTATTTGTGTCTTTCTGTCTGTGCCTTATTTTGGCATTGGGAAGAAAGGCCTGGCCAGTTACCTGAAAAGTTACTTCAAACCAACTTTCATTATGTTGCCATTTAACTTAATT
>JBDNHN010000178.1:0-10682 GCA_041688725.1 Gillisia sp. | reverse complement strand
TTTTTCGACGAATTTCTGAAGCAGGAAAACATCATCGCCACTGGAAATATCATCATTTCCACTAAAGCCATCTGCTTTCAAAAATGCCGATTTTTCATAACACAAATTGGCTCCGTTGCACATAAATGCTTTTCCCAATCCAAACCCCCCGGCTCCCGCGGCCTGCAGACTCATAAAATCCATTTCCTGAAAGGCTTGAAAATATTTCAACCATCTTTTTTCCTGATTGGTATTCGTTGATGTGTCAGAAATTTTAATTTGAGAGGACAGAGCTTCTCCTCCTTTTGGGGAGTTAGAGGGGGATTCAGCTATTTTTACCGGCCCGGCAACCAGTTTTGCCTCAGTTTCCAAAACGATCTCATTGTAGGCTTGCAACCAGTTTTTAGGAATTTTACAATCTGCATCTGTTGTGATTATATACTCAAAACCGGCATTTTTGATGGCGGTAGAGATAGCGTCTTTTTTCGGTGAGTTCGAAAATCGCCGATTTTCAATCAAATTTATTTTGATTTCAGGATGAGAAGTTATAAAAGCTGAACAAATTTGAACCGATGCATCTTCAGAAGCATCATCTACCATTAAAATTTCAAATTTTAAAGTCGGGTAATTCAATTCAGATAAAGAATTCAGTAAAACCGGCAAGTTCTCAGCTTCATTTCTAAATGGGATCACCACTGAGAACCTGATTTTTGGCTCGATATTTCTTATTTGAAATTCAGGAATTTTCCTCCAGCCAATCAGTAGAGCCGCGATCAGGATCACATAAAAAAGCGTTATTAAAACAAAGAAAAATGTCATTCTACATATTTTAAGGCAGCTCCAAATGTACTGATAGCTGCGCGGAATTCCGTAGCTTTGTGAAGCCTTCGCAAAATTAATGAATTTATTGTGAAGGTCTTAAACCCAGTAATTTCAGCTTTTGAAAACAGAAAGAATCATTTTAGGAATTGATCCGGGAACTACGATTATGGGTTTCGGACTTATAAAGATCGTAAAAAAGGAAATGGTTTTTATGCAGTTGAATGAATTGCTTTTAAGTAAATACAACGATCCTTATATCAAGTTGAAACTGATCTTTGAACGCTGCATAGAATTAATTGACACCTATCATCCCGATGAAATTGCCATTGAAGCTCCGTTTTTTGGCAAAAATGTACAATCTATGCTGAAGTTAGGAAGGGCGCAGGGAGTGGCAATGGCGGCTGGACTTTCAAGGCAGATTCCAATTACCGAATACCTTCCTAAAAAGATCAAAATGGCCATCACCGGGAACGGAAATGCCAGCAAGGAGCAGGTTGCAAGAATGCTTCAAAGTATGCTGAAGCTTAAAGAACTTCCCAAAAATCTCGATTCTACCGATGGCCTTGCAGCCGCGGTTTGTCATTTTTACAATTCCGGAGGGCCGAGTGTAGAGAAAAGCTATACGGGTTGGGATGCGTTTGTGAAAAATAATCCCAAAAAAATAAAATAGCCCCCCTAACCCCTGCCTTGCCGGCAGGCCCAAAAGAGGGATATTAAAAATAAAACTTGAATTGAAATTATTACAATGCAGTTAGATTCTAAGGATATTATTAAGAAACCACTTTCCGAAGTGGAAGGGGAAAATGCCCTTTCTTTCTCCCCTCCCTTGGGTAGGCCGGGTGGGGGCCTCTACATCCACATTCCATTTTGCAAGCAGGCTTGTCATTATTGTGATTTTCATTTTTCGACCTCAGTAAAAAAGAAAGGTGAATTGGTTGATATGCTATGTAAAGAATTGGTGCTTAGAAAAAACGAGTTGCCGGACAATGTGATCGAAACTATTTATTTTGGAGGGGGAACCCCGTCGCTTCTGAGTGCTGAGGAATTGAAACAGATTTTTGACACTATACATTCTAATTTTCAGGTTTCTGATGATGCCGAAATTACCCTGGAAGCCAATCCCGACGATCTTTCAATAAAAAAGCTCGAGGTTTTAAAAGTATCGGGAATAAACAGGTTGAGTATTGGTGTACAATCTTTCTTTGAAGAAGACCTGAAGTTGATGAACCGTGCACACAATGAGAAAGAAGCCCTGGAAAGTATTCAAATGGCAAAAGAATATTTTGATAATATCTCGATTGATTTAATTTATGGAATTCCCGGAATGACAGAGGAACGCTGGAGAGAAAACCTCAGGATTGCTTTAGACCTCAATTTGCCGCATTTTTCTTGTTATGCTTTAACGGTAGAACCCAATACTGCTTTAAAGAAATTTATAGAAAAGGGGATTATTAAGCCGGTAGATGATGAGGCCTCAAAAGCACATTTTGGAAGCTTGGTTGAAACCCTGCTGAATGCCGGATTTGTACATTATGAGTTCTCAAATTTTGGGAAACCCGGGTATTTTTCCCGGAACAACACCGCATATTGGTTTGGAAAACCTTATCTGGGAATTGGACCTTCCGGACATTCGTTTGACGGAAACATCAGGAAATGGAATATCAGCAATAATTCCCTGTACATCAAAGCTCTTCAAAAAGATACCATTCCAATGCAAGAGGAAAAACTGTCGGAAGTTGATAAATACAATGAATATGTGATGACACGCCTTCGGACTATGTGGGGAGTTATTCCAGATGAAGTGGAGGAAAAATTCGGTCTTAAATATAAAAACTATCTGATGGAGCAGGCTGATCCTTACCTGAATAAAGATTTGATGATCCTCAAAAAAGGAAATTTGCATATTACCGCCAAAGGAAAATTTTTGGGTGATGGGATTTCCAGTGATCTGTTTTTTATAAATTCAGATTTAGGAACAAATGCATAAACTAATCAATACAAGATCCCTTTTCCAAGCGTAAACTAATATGATCGCAGAAATAAAATACAACCAAAAAACCTTCAGAATTGATCTCTCTAAACCTCTGGATATTTCTTTAAGCCTTCGGGGAGACGACAAAAATCCGATTGCCTGGTATTTGGGGGCACCAATAATTCAGCCGGTAAGAGATGGGGATTTTATAGGAAAGGTGAGTGAAGGAGCTTCTGTAAATTTTAATAATATTCAATTTAACCCGCACGGGCACGGCACGCATACCGAATGTGTGGGACATATTACCCGGGAATTTCACTCTGTGAATGACGCGCTTAAAACCTTCTTTTTTACAGCTAAACTGATTTCTCTGGAACCTGAGGACAGGGGAGAAGACAGGGTGATTTCTGAGGCGCAAATCAGAAAAAATCTTCAGCATAAAGAAGTGGAAGCCTTGATAATTCGAACAATGCCGAATTACATCGACAAGCGCACCAAAAAGTATTCGAATACCAATTGGCCGTATCTGGAGGAAAGTGACGCCAAATACATCCGGGAATGCGGAATTAAGCATCTTTTAGTCGATTTACCATCTGTAGATAAAGAAAAGGACGAGGGAAAATTGCTGGCGCATAAAGCTTTTTGGGATCATCCTAAAAATTCCCGGTTTGATGCCAGCATCACAGAACTGATTTATGTACCCAATAAAATTGAGGATGGGAAGTATTTACTCAATCTTCAAATTGCCTCCTTTGAAAATGATGCCACGCCAAGTAAACCTGTTTTATACCGTATGGAGGAAACAGGAAAATAAAAAAACCGTTTCTAATTAAAGAAACGGTTTTTTATATTGTATTTTTTCTGATGTAAACTTCAGAAAAAAAGTTTATCCAAGCGCAACTCTTTCAAAAGCAACTACTTCAAGTTTGCTGTCTAAGGATTTTACGTAGGCTGCAACGCTCATTTTATTGTCTTTTATGTAAGCCTGATTAACCAGGGTATTGTCTTTAAAGTAACGTTTTATTTTTCCTTTTGCGATGTTATCCAACATCTCTTCAGGTTTTCCTTCTTGTCTCAATTGATCTTTTGCAATTTCAATTTCTTTATCAATTACAGTCTGGTCAACTCCACCTTCATTCAATGCAACTGGGTTCATTGCTGCGGCTTGCATAGCAACGTTCTTTGCAACATCTTCAGCACCTTCAACATTATTTGAAAGTCCGGTTAAAACTGCAATTTTATTTCCTGCGTGAATGTAAGAACCTACAAAAGGAGCTTCCAGTGTACGGAAATCACCAATTTCAATTTTCTCACCTATAACGCCGGTTTGTTCGGTTAATTTTTCCTGAACAGAAAGACCTTTGAAATCTGCTGCCAAAAATTCTTCTTTAGAAGAAGAAGCAGAAAGAGCAAGTTCAGCCAATTCTGTGGCCAATTTTATGAAAGTATCGTTTTTAGCTACAAAGTCGGTTTCACAGTTTAATGATACGATCACTCCACGGGTTCCGGCTTCGTTTACTTTTGCAATTACAGCACCTTCAGATGATGCTCTGTCAGCACGGTTTGCAGCTACTTTTTGACCTCTTTTACGAAGGATCTCAATAGACTTTTCAAAATCCCCATCGGCTTCAACCAATGCCTTTTTACAATCCATCATACCGGCACCGGTAGTTTTTCTTAATTTATTTACTTCTGCGGCGGTTATCTTTGCCATGACGTTTAGCTTTTTTTGGTTTATAATAAAAAAGTCGTTTAGTTTTTCGTTTAAGAAACAACTAAACGACTCATAAAAATTATCAAAAAAGAGTATATTATTCTTCCTTTTTGTTTTCAGAAGCAGGTTTTGCCACAGTCTCCTTTTTGGATTCTGGCTTAACCTCTTCTTTAACTTCTTCCTTTTTGTTTTCAGAAGCAGGTTTTGCCACAGTCTCCTTTTTGGATTCTGACTTAACCTCTTCTTTAACTTCTTCCTTTGCTTCTTTAGCTTCAGGAGCAGCAACTTCTTCTTTAGCTTCAGGGGCGGCAGCAGGAACTGCTACTTTTTCTTTAGCTTCAGGAGCAGCAACTTCTTCCTTTGCTTCTTTAGCTTCAGGAGCGGCAGCAGTAACTGCTACTTCTTCTTTAGCTTTTTTAGCTCTTGGAGTTTTGGAAGTTTTTTCCTCTTTTTCTTCGCCTTCTTTAGAATCTTTGCTAGATTTTCTTTCAGACAAGCCTTCTATAATAGAATCAGAAAGATAAGAAACCACTTTTTGAATGGATTTGGAAGCATCATCATTTGATGGGATAACATATTCTACCTCACGTGGATCAGAATTGGTATCAACCATCGCAAAAATTGGAATGTTTAATTTCTGAGCTTCTTTAATCGCAATGTGTTCACGCATAATATCTACTACAAATAATGCTGCCGGAAGGCGGCTCATATCTACAATAGAACCTAAGTTTTTCTCTAACTTAGCTCTTAAACGGTCAACTTGTAAGCGTTCTTTTTTGGAAAGGGTATTGAATGTACCGTCTTTTTTCATCCTGTCTATAGTCGCCATTTTTTTAACGGCTTTACGGATAGTGACAAAATTAGTAAGCATTCCACCAGGCCATCTTTCAGTGATGTAAGGCTGGTTTGCTTTAACAGCAAGATCGGCAACAATTTCTTTTGCTTGTTTCTTGGTAGCTACAAAAAGTATTTTTCTACCGCTGGCTGCAATTTTTTTGAGAGCCTCTCCGGCTTCCTGCATTTTTGCAGCAGTTTTATATAAGTTGATAATGTGAATCCCATTGCGTTCCATATAAACATATGGGGCCATATTCGGGTTCCATCTTCTTGTAAGGTGGCCAAAATGTACACCTGCATCAAGTAAGTCTTTTACTTCTACTTTGTTTGCCATTTTTGTAATAGTTTACGTTCTGTTGAGATAGCAACCACGAACCGCGTGGTTTAGATGCTAAACTAATTTCCGCCTTGCGGAATAACAACAAAAATTTAATTAATTTTTGAATGAATTTTTTTTGGATTGAACTCCAATTAATATAAGCCTTAAAAAAAAGGAAAATATTAATATTAACGTTTAGAGAATTGGAATTTTTTACGGGCTTTTTTCTGTCCGAATTTTTTCCTCTCTACCATTCTTGGATCTCTGGTCATTAAACCTTCAGGTTTTAAAACCGCTCTGTTTTCAGGATCCAATGCTACTACAATTCTTGCCAGTGCAAGGCGAATTGCCTCAGCCTGTCCGGTAATTCCACCTCCGAAAACATTTACCTTTACGTCGAAGCTTTCTTCGTTTCCGGTCATGTTAAGAGGTTGCATTACTTTGTACTGTAATGGAGCAGTAGTAAAGTACTCTTTTAAGTCTTTTTTGTTGATAGTAATGCTTCCTTTTCCAGGTGCAGCATATACTCTTGCAACAGCCGTTTTTCTCCGGCCAATTTTGTGAATAACCTCCATTACTTAATTTCGTTTAAGTTAATAGTTTTAGGCTTTTGCGCTTTCTGATCGTGTTCAGAACCAACATACACCTTTAAATTTCGGAAAATTGCAGCGCCTAATTTGTTTTTAGGAAGCATTCCTTTTACCGCATTCTCAATTAGCCTTTCAGGGCCTTTATTGAATAATTCGGTTGCAGTTAAACTGCGTTGTCCCCCAGGATAGCCGGTATGGCGAATGTATTCCTTAGAATCCCATTTTTTTCCTGATAAGTTGATTTTTTCGACATTTGTAACTATTACATTGTCTCCGCAATCAACGTGTGGGGTGAAATCAGGTTTGTATTTCCCTCTAAGCAGCTTTGCCACTATAGAAGAAAGACGACCTAAAGTCTGACCATCAGCATCCACGTGTACCCAATTTTTGGTCACGGTAGCCTTGTTGGCCGATACTGTTTTGTAGCTTAATGTGTCCACACTAATTAATTTTTACTTGTTATTAAACATTCCATTCCCTGCCCCAATATTGCTATCGGGAAAACAGGGGTGCAAATGTACAATTATAAATGTATATAGCAAATAGCAACTTCATTAATTTATTGAAAGTGAAATGTTTGATTTTCAAAGGTTTCTCAGGTCTTTTTATCTAGAAAATTGTGCCAGTTGATTTGAATTGCCTGCGCTTTCTACCCGAGAATGAAAATCCCTGTCCATCAGGCCATTGATGTGTTAAAATCGTTAAAGGGTATTAAAAACCGCCAAATGGAAAATTAAGTGTTAAACGTATCTTAAAATATGTTAAGTAAGTTTAGATTTGCATCTTCTAATAATTCGTATTCTTACAAATTTCGCTATGATTAAATTTTCTAAAAATATAAGCGTCCTGTTTATCTGCATCGTATTGTTGTATTCCTGTTCTGCTAAAAATGAATTGGATGCTGAGGCTTTAAAAATTAGCGATTTGACAACCACCATTATTCCTGCAGATTTGATTGGACAATGGCAACTTTCCGATATGAAATCGGATACATTAATCGACTTGAATATGGATGGAATTGAAAATGAAAACATTTTAGAAGAAACTTCCTGTTTTAATGAGATGGGAATAACCTTTAATGAAGATCTTACTTTTTCCACCAAAAATGCAAGGCTTGATTTTAATGGAGGTGCCAATAATGATGATTTTGTTTGTGTTAAAAACCGGATGGATATTGGAACCTGGAATATTGATGGAGATGAATTGGTTCTTAATATCAACATTAACGGAAATATTTATACCAATAGAAAGAAACTTTTTATAACTCAAACCACCTTTTCATTTGAAGTTTCCAAATTGGAATCCAATCAGTATGTAAACGATCCCGGGAATACTTCGGCTTCCGAAATAAGGATTTTGGAATTGGAGTACACAAAGATGTAATACTTTAGGCGAAACAAACTTCACTAAAAACCCCATAGGTTTGAACACTTTCTACGTTTGATTGGAGTCAAGACGTCACAGGTTTCAAAAAACCTGTAAGATCTTATTTTCGGTTTCATGAAAATAGTTATTCTAATGCGCCTCCAGCCAATTTTGACCTTCGCCTATTTCCACATCCAATGGTACATCCAGTTTAAAGGCATTCTCCATTTCAAATTTGACCATCTTTTTAAGCTTATCCACCTCCTCTTTGTAGGCATCAAAAACAAGTTCATCATGCACCTGTAACAACATTTTGGTTTTGTAGTTACCTTCTTTCAGTTTCTTATGGATATTGATCATCGCCAGCTTAATGATATCTGCAGCGCTTCCCTGAATGGGTGCATTCACAGCATTTCGTTCTGCCCCACCTCGTACCATCGCATTTTGCGAATTGATGTCCTTTAAATACCGGCGCCTTCCCAATACGGTTTGAACATATCCGTTTTCCCTGGCAAATTGGACTTGCTCCTGCATATAATCCTTTAATTTAGGATATGCTGCATAATAGGTGTCGATCAATTCTTTTGATTCTGTGCGCGATAATCCGGTTTGATTGCTCAACCCAAAAGCTGAAACCCCGTAAACTATCCCGAAATTCACCGTTTTCGCATTGCTTCGCTGCGCCCTGGTAACTTCCTCAAGTGGCACGTTAAATACTTTTGAAGCAGTAGAGGCGTGGATATCTTCTCCGTTTTTAAAGGCTTGGATCATATTTTCTTCCTTGCTTAAGGCGGCGATTATGCGCAATTCGATTTGCGAATAATCGGCTGCTACAATAATGTAATTTTCATCCCGTGGAATAAATGCCTTCCTAATTTCCCTTCCTCTCTCTGTTCTTATCGGGATATTTTGAAGGTTGGGATTGTTGGAACTCAGTCTTCCTGTAGATGCAACCGTCTGCATATAATCGGTATGAACTCGTCCGGTGGTTTTTTCAACCTGATTCGGCAAAGCTTCAACATAAGTGTTCTTTAATTTAATCAGGCCGCGAAAATCCAAAACATTTTGAACAATTTCATTTTCTACGGCAAAGTAGGAAAGCACTTCTTCCCCTGTAGAATACTGGCCCGTCTTGGTCTTTTTAGGTTTTTTGGCCAGGGCCAGTTTTTCAAATAAAATGATCCCCAGCTGTTTTGGGGAGCCAATATTGAATACTTCTCCTGCTTCCTTATAAATTTTTTCTTCCAACTCTTTAATATCACGGTCCAGATCTGCCGACAGGGATTTCAGGAAGTCTTCATCCAAATTTATACCCTCCAATTCCATGTCTGCCAATACCTGTACAAGGGGAATTTCAATTTCTTTGAACAATTTTTCTGTATCGGCTTCCTTTAATTCAGGTTCAAAATGTTGTTTTAATTGAAGGGTAATATCCGCATCTTCTACCGCGTATTCCTTGAGCATTTCAAGAGGAACATCCCGCATTGAACCTTGATTTTTGCCTTTCTTGCCAATTAATTCGGTGATGGATTGCGGGCTGTAATTCAAATAGGTTTCTGCCAAAACATCCATATTATGCCGCATATCCGGATTGATCAAATAATGTGCGATCATCGTATCGAACATTGGACCTTTCAGGTCGATCTTGTAGTTTGCCAGGACTTTTATATCGTATTTTAAATTCTGACCTATTTTTTCAATTTCTTCAGCTTCAAAAAACGGACGCAAAAGTTCTATTATTTCAAGGGCTTTCGCATCTTCTTCCGGGAATGGAAGATAAAAACCTTTCCCGGCTTCCCAGGAAAAAGCGATCCCTACCAGTTTTGCTTCCAGCGGATTTAAACTTGTGGTTTCTGTATCAAAGCAAACACTTTTTTGTTTGATTAGATTTTTAAGAAATAATTCCATTGCCATTCCCGGAGCAACACTTTGATATACGTGAGAATAACTTGCCAGTGTCTTTCTGCCGGAAGACTCTTCAATTATATTTGATTCGGCTTCAAACAAAGAAAATTGTCCTGCTCCGGCAGTCTTATCAGTTGTTTTTTCTGATATAGAAGTGGCAACCTGGTTTTGTACGGGATTATTTTCCCCGGAAAACAATTTTAGAAATTGATCTTTTAAACGCCTGAATTCAAGTATTTCAAACAACTCCTGCACTTTGTCTCCATCAGGTTGTGAGAGTTCATAATCTGAAGCATCAAATTGAACATTGCAATCGGTTTGAATCCTAGCCAGTTTTTTTGAAAGTCGGCCTAAATCGGCATTTGCTTCAATTTTCTCGCGCATCTTTCCTTTTAGCAAATGAGTATTGGCCAAAAGTTCTTCCATGCTCCCAAATTGTTTCAGGAATTTTTTAGCGGTTTTTTCGCCAACTCCCGGAAGACCGGGAATATTATCAGCAGCATCTCCCATCATTCCCAAAAAGTCGATCACCTGTTCCGGGCGTTCTACTTCAAATTTTGCCATGACTTCGGGAACCCCCAATATCTCAATGCCATTTCCCATTCGGGCAGGCTTGTACATAAAAATATTTTCTGAAACCAACTGTGCAAAATCCTTGTCGGGCGTTACCATAAATATTTTGTAACCTTCTTTTTCAGCCTGTTTTGCAAGAGTTCCTATCACATCATCGGCTTCGCAACCCGGTAAAACTACCACCGGAATATGCATGGCTTTTAAAATATCCTGAATATATGGAATTGCCTCTTTAATAGGTTCCGGGGTTGCAAGACGGTTTGATTTGTATTCACTGTACATCTCAGTGCGCTCAAAACTGCCGTCTTTGTCAAAACACACGGCCAGATGATCTGGTTTTTCCCTTCGGATAACATCAAAAAGAGAATTGGTAAATGCCATTATTGCCGAGGTGTCCAAGCCTTTTGAATTGACAATGGGATTGTTGATAAAGGCGTAATAACCTCTAAAAATTAAAGCATATGCATCCAGAAGAAATAAGCGTTTTTGTTCGGCCATGAGTAAGAATATTTTTGAATCTCAAAATTACAAAGTTATTATGGAAATAGGGTCAAGCTTTTTTAAAACTGAAAACATTTAATTGAATTGTGAATTTCAATTAAAAAT
>JBDNHN010000177.1:0-8784 GCA_041688725.1 Gillisia sp. | reverse complement strand
GCTTTTTTAGCCAGTGTTATCTTTCCATTTTCTAAATAATGGTTTATGATATCCTCAAATTCTTCTGAATCAAAAAACAACACATCGTTTGTTTTCAGCATCGATTCAAAGCGGGTAAGTGAGAAATTGTTTTCTTCGTTATGACTTAATTGCATACGTTGGGGATTACGAGATTTCTTCAGTATTAAAGTTATAAATGTTAACCGATTAACCTTGTAGCTATTAATATTGTTTTTAACAAAGTAATGAACAGTTTAAAGTGTCTCATCAATTTCATTGAGAACTTCAATAATAATGCCAC
Organism: Gillisia sp.; assembly: GCA_041688725.1. Classification (GTDB taxonomy): domain Bacteria; phylum Bacteroidota; class Bacteroidia; order Flavobacteriales; family Flavobacteriaceae; genus Gillisia. The sequence goes on along the minus strand of JBDNHN010000177.1, from coordinate 8,483 downwards.
ACCCTTCTTTTAATTCCTCTTCAGATATTGTGAGTGGGGGAGTGATTCGCACCCCTTTTTTCTCGAAAAGTAGCCAAAATAAGATCAGGCCTTTTTCCTGACATTTTAGGATAATATCTGTGGCTATTTCTTCTGAAGGAGTAATAATGACAAGCATTAGACCAATTCCCCTTATTTCGGAAATAAGCCGATGCACCAATAAATTCCTGATGAGTTTTTCCTTCTGAAGGGTCTCTGCCATAAGGTCAGATTCCGTGATTTCCTGAAGGGTTGCCAAGGCTCCTGCAGCAATTACGGCATTTCCTCCAAAAGTGGTTATATGTCCCAATTTTGGGTTGTCCATAAGGCAGTCCATCACATTTTCTGAGGCCGTAAATGCTCCAATTGGGAGACCGCCACCCATTCCTTTTCCCATAACCAAAATATCGGGAACGATCCCAAAATGTTCAAACCCAAATAATTTTCCGGTTCTTCCAAAGCCGGGTTGGATTTCATCTAAGATCAGTAAAGCACCCACATCTTCGCAACGCTGCTTTACTTTTTTCAGGTAATTATTCTCAGGAATAATAAATCCCGCTCCGCCCTGGATAGTTTCCAAAATAACAGCGGCAGTACTGTGGGTTATATTTACCAGATCTTCTTCAACATTAAAATTGATGAAAGAAATATCACCAACCAGCGGCCTGAATGGGTGAACCCTTTCTTCAATACTCATCAAACTCAAAGAACCCATAGTATTGCCATGATAGGCCATTTTTGCGGCTATAATCCCGCTTCTTCCGGTAGCTCGTCGCGCCAGTTTTAAAGCGCCTTCAATCGCCTCGGTGCCGGAATTGGTGAGATATGTTTTGTTTAGGGTTTCCGGAAGATGAGATGCGAGCAATTTAGTGAGTTCCACAGCTGGTTCCAGCGCATATTCCCCATAAACCATTACATGTAAATATTTGTCGAGCTGATTTTTAACAGCACTTATCACTCTTGGGTGACAATGGCCCAGGCTGCAGGCTGATACTCCAGCTACAAAATCCAGGTGTTTTTTTCCCTGTATGGAAAAAATATAGGAACCTTTGGCATGTGAAATTTCCATTGCCAAAGGATGCGGGGTGGTTTGGGCCTGATATTTTAAAAAATCTTCTTTCAATTGTGATCTTCTGCTTTTACTTTATTCTTTTTCAAAATCGGATCGACAGGAATTTCAGGAACTATCAAACTGTCTATATCTTTATCCTTAAGATCTCCGGGTTTTAGCCGGGAGTTTTCATTTAAAAGAGGCTGGTTTTTATCTTTTTCCTCAAAGAAATTTTCCTCGACTTCAGGCAATGAGATTCCCTTAATTTTCACCAGTTTAGGTGGGGCTTGCCCGGCAAATAAATCCTCCTTTTTGACGAGTCGCTCATCCCCGCGCCAGTTAAATCCGGTAAGTTTCCTTGCATTAGGCGGGAATTCCTCAGGAGGAGTAAGAGTGCCATCAACTTGCTGGTAATAATAAATATCCTTTATATCCTTGTTTTCAAATAAGATCTTAATAGAACTGGAAAGGGTTTTATTGATCCCGATCAATTCTGTTTCTTCATTTCGACTATAAAAAATGGTTTCTGTATTTTTGATAATATCAACCTGATGCAACTCATTGTTTACAAAAAGCCCTGTGAGTTCTTTTCCTTTTACCTGATTGTAGCCTTCTATGCTGTCCTTCTGAATTAGAAAAGAATCATAAAAAACCCGTAAAGAATCCAACCTTTCTGTTTTTGGATTGCTGATCAGATGAATTGTATCACCGGTGATCTGATTACTCCCCGACCAGATAATTGGATTTTTTTTCAAATCTGTTGTGGCTTTAGGACCCTTACTAATATTGATAAATTTAGTGATCCCAGTTTTTTGATTTACATATACTGAATCACTTTTACCGCTCATATCGCTTTTGTACATGCGCACATCATAGAATCCCCGTATTATCCTGCTTTCAGGCTTTCCTGTGATCATTAAAGTATCACTGTGTATAAATATGGAATCCTTTTCCTGCAAGGATGCCGCAACCGCCCGTTTGGTAATAAAAACTGAATCTTTTGCGCGGAATACTTCGGCATAATGACCTGTGATCAAACTATTATTAAGGGTATCGGTGACCCTGATATTGTTGGTGCCGGAGGCAAAACTTGTGTTTCGGTTAAAATAAAGACTATCACCTTCCAGAATCCTGTTTTCGTAATTTATTCTGGAATTTTTTACAAAATAGCCAACATCCCCGCGAGTGTCATAAAAGCCACGCTCGCAATAAACTGTGCTGGTTTCACTAACAATAGTAGTAGGTCCATAAAGATAGGCATGACCGGATTCAGAATAAAAATCGAGTTGTTCTGAATTCATGACATATTTTGGATTGGTTACAACAACCTTAGAGAGAAAGGAATATTTATCATCCTTCATATAGTACCGGCCAATTCTGCTGGTTAAAACACTGGCGGTATCTCTCACTGTACCACCGCTTCGGTAATATGCCTGCTGCTTTAACCTGTCAAAAAATAAGGAGTCTGTTTGCAGGGAAGAATTTGGGCTGGTCATTTTTACTTTCCCGCTGGCAAAAGCAAATTGTGTAGTGCCGTTGTATTCGGCGTAATTGCTTTGCATGGTAACGGTGTCACCTTGTTGCATCTTCACATTTCCATAAGCCTTAAAGAAATTGGCCTGATCGTAATGAATTGCCTGATCACACCAGATTTCAATCCCTTCATGTTCAAAGTAAACCTGATTGTTTACTTTGCTTAAAATGATAGCACCGGGATAGTTTTCTTCGTCTTTTAAAGTACGGTCACTGGTATAATCAATTTTTTTGACCTCTTGTGCAATTGCATGCGGAAGCTTCAAAAGACATATAAACAGCAATGAAATATTAAGAAGGGATATTTTCAAGAAAATAAATTTATATCAAAAGTAATTAAAAGACCTAAAATTAAGGTGGTTAAAGCTGAAAATAAAAATTATTACCAGATTTCATAAATTTAAAAATGCTTCCCGGTGATGAGAAGCATTTTTAAATCCGGATTTTTACAAAGGAATTTATCTGTGGATGGTCTGATTTCTATCAGGTCCAACTGAAACCACCGAAATAGGCGTTTCCAATTCCTTTTCTAAAAATTCTATATATTCCTTGAGTTCTTTCGGAAATTGCGAAGCATCCTTCATTTTAGTAATATCCTCTTTCCAACCTTTGAATTCAGTGAAAACAGGAGTTACATTTTCGGGTTCAATATTGAAAGGCAAATGATGAATTTCTTTTCCTTTGTAATTATAAGCGGTACATACTTTTACGGTTTTAAAACCGCTAAGTACATCTCCTTTGGTCATAATAAGATGAGTAATTCCGTTGATCTCAATCGCATATTTTAAGGCGATCAAATCCAGCCAACCACATCTTCTTGGTCTTCCCGTAGTTGCACCAACCTCGTTGCCAACCCGACTTATAGTTTTACCGTCCTCGTCAAATAATTCGGTAGGAAAAGGTCCGCTGCCCACACGGGTAGTGTACGCTTTAAAAATTCCAAAAGCATCGCCTATTTTATTTGGGGACACTCCCAGTCCTGTACAGGCACCTGCTGCAGTTGTGGTAGAAGAGGTGACAAATGGATAGGTTCCAAAGTCTATATCAAGCATAGAACCTTGTGCTCCTTCAGCTAATACCGTTTTTCCTTCTTTTTGAGCCACTTGTAAATAGTGTTCGCTGTCAATAAATTTTAAGGTTTTCAATACTTCAATAGCTGCAAAAAACTCATCTTCCAGTTCTGCAAGGTTATATTGAACATCGACATTATAAAATTTGATCATCGATTCGTGCTTGTCAGCTAGAGCGCGATATTTATCTTTCCATCCATCCAGTTCCAGATCGCCAACCCGTATCCCGTTCCTTCCGGTTTTATCCATATAAGTTGGGCCAATTCCTTTTAAGGTTGAACCAATTTTCGCTTTTCCTTTGGAAGCTTCAGAAGCGGCATCCAGCAAACGGTGGGTAGGAAGTATTAAATGCGCTTTTCTGGAAATAAGTAAATTAGATCTGTAATGGGTGATATAGGTATCTAAATTCTCAAGTTCCTTTTTGAAAATGATAGGATCTATAACAACCCCGTTTCCAACCAGATTTATTGTGTTTTTATGAAATATTCCTGAAGGGATTGTGTGAAGTACATGCTTTTGCCCATCAAATTCCAGGGTGTGACCTGCATTAGGTCCCCCTTGAAATCGTGCAATAATGTCATATTTTTCGGTAAAAACGTCTACAATTTTACCTTTTCCTTCATCACCCCATTGTAATCCGAGTAGTAAATCTACTGCCATAAGTATTAATTAAAAAATTAATTGATTGGTTGTTTTTTCTTGCCGTAAAAGTATAAAGAATGTTTAGAAACATCTATATTAAATACCTCTTCTATAGTTTGTTTGATACTTTGTATCCTGGGATCGCAAAATTCAATGACTTCTCCCGTATCGGTTAAAATAATATGATCGTGTTGCCTGTCAAAATAAGATTTTTCATACTGAGCCTGATTTTGTCCGAACTGGTGTTTTCTTACCAGGGCACATTCCAGCAACAGTTCAATGGTATTGTACAAAGTTGCCCTGCTTACACGGTATTTTTTGTTCTTCATATTAACATAAAGCGATTCTATGTCAAAATGTTCCTCATTATTGTAGATTTCCTGAAGAATGGCAAAACGCTCCGGGGTTTTACGATGACCTTTATCCTCCAAAAACTTGGTAAATACGTTTTTGACTACTGCCTGATCATTTTTATTTACAATTTTCTTACTCATAATTTTCCTTCCTTGTAAAGATATCGTTTATTCCCGCGTGACCTTGTGTATACCATTAATTTTTTTAAGTCGTTCTATCAGGGTATTTAATATAGAGTTATTTTTAACAAAAACGGTTATTCTCCCTGTAAATAGCCCTCCGGAACTTTCAAAATTAATATTCCGAATATTAACATTCATGCTTTTGGAAATCTGCTTGGTTATTTCGCTTACTAATCCCAAATTATCTATCCCGGTTAACTTGATTACCGATTTAAAATCCTGTTGGGACGAATCTATCCATTTTGCCGACATTATCCGGTAAGAATAATTGCTTTGAAGTTGAATTGCATTTGGGCAATCTTTTTTATGAACCTTAAGCCCTTCACTTACAGTTACAAATCCAAAAACGCTGTCCCCCGGGATGGGATTGCAACAACTGGCCACTTTATAATCCAGAGTTTCTTCTTCTTTTCCAAATACCAATTGATCAAATTTGGATGTGAATTCATCCTTGTTAAGATCCTCGGCTATTGAGGGTTTCTTGATCTTACTTTTGATATAGCTCACAAAAGCATTGCTTCTGGAGGCCGTAAATTCCTTTATTTTGGTATTGTCAATTTTACCTATTCCTACGCGGTAAAAAAGGTCAAGACTGGTTTTTAATTTGAAATAGATCACCAGTTCATTGATCATTTTTTCGTTAAAACCAAGCTTTTGGGATTTGAGTTTCCTGGCCAGAATCGCTTTTCCTTCTTCGGCGATCTCTTTCTTTTCTTCTCTTAAAGAGGATTTTATTTTTGCCCTGGCCCTGGCTGATGTAGCAAAATCGAGCCAGTTAATGTTCGGTTTTGCATTTGCGGAGGTAATAATTTCTATTTGATCCCCGTTTTTTAGTTCATGACTTAAAGGCACCAATTTATTATTTACTTTCGCTCCTCTGGTATGAAGCCCTATTTGTGTATGAATACTAAAAGCGAAATCCAGCGGGGTTGCCCCTTTAGGCAAGGATTTCAAATCTCCCTGTGGGGTAAATACGAATATTTCCTTCGAATATAAATTCAGTTTAAATTGTTCAACAAAATCTACGGCATTGGCTTCTGAATTTTCGAGTGCTTCCTGTAATCGGTTAAGCCATTCTTCCATTCCTTTTTCCTCCTTCTCCTGTCCATGCTTATATTTATAGTGGGCGGCATAACCTTTTTCGGCCAATTCGTTCATGCGCTCACTTCTTATTTGCACTTCTACCCATCTTCCTTTTGGACCCATAACTGTAATATGAAGCGCCTCATAACCGGTAGATTTGGGAGATGAGATCCAGTCCCGTAATCTTATTGGGTTAGGCCGGAAGTGATCTGTAACTATGGAATAGATCTTCCAGGCAAGGAACTTCTCATTGGCAAGATCACTTTTGTAGATGATCCGGACAGCGAACTTATCGAAAACCTCATCAAAACTGATATTTTGGGCCTGCATTTTTTTCCTGATGGAAAAAATGGATTTGGGACGTCCTTTGATTAGGTAATCCAGTTTTTCCTGATCTAAAGAATCCTTGATTACCTTGGTAAAATCTTGAATATAAGCATCCTGCTCTTCCTTACTTTGCCTGATCTTGTTGAGGATATCATTGTATACATCCGGCTCGGTGTATTTTAAGGAAAGGTCCTCCAGCTCAGTTTTTATACTGTAAAGTCCTATTCTATGGGCGAGGGGTGCATATATGTATAAGGTTTCTGAAGCAATTTTTTCCTGTTTGTCAGGTTGCATGGATTCCATGGTCAGCATATTGTGCAACCTGTCGGCAATTTTTATGATGATCACCCTGATGTCATCGTTAAGGGTAAGCAACATTTTCCTGAAGTTTTCTGCCTGCATGGAAACATCCTTATCCTTTTTTAAATGTGCGATCTTGGTAAGACCGTCTACAATTCGTGCCACGGTTTTCCCAAACATACGCTCAATATCCTCAAGAGTATATTTTGTGTCCTCCACCACATCATGAAGCAGGGCGGCGGCTATGGAAGTGGCATCCAAACCGATTTCAGAAGCAACGATTTTAGCAACTGCAATAGGATGAAAAATATAAGCCTCACCGGATTTACGGCGCTGCACTTTATGCGCATCAACAGCTGTATCGAAAGCCAGTCTGATCAATTTTTTATCTTCGTCAGAAAGATTTTGATAACTAATGCGCAATAGCTCCTTGTATTGCCGGGCAATATTTTTATTTTCCTTATCTGAAATCGCTTCTTTCATGGTCCAAAATTACGATTAAGATTGAAAAGAAACAACTACAAATTTCCTTTCAAATTTTTATATCGTTGTAAAAGAGTAGGGTGCGAGTAGTTCATAAAAATATAAGCTTTGTGTGGAGTGAGATTGCTCAGGCTGATTTTTGATAACTTCTTCAAACTGGAGATCAAGGCTTGGGCATTGTAGGTTTTTTTTGCATAATTATCAGCCTGGTATTCAAATTTCCTGGAAAGATAATTCATTATTAAACCGGTAATCTCTGAAATCGGGCTATATAATATCCCGAATGCTATTAAAGCTATATGAAAACTTGGCTGTGTAACCCCCAAAGCCTGAGATAGCAACGGGTTTCCTATAAAGAGCGACAACAACCAAAGAGTAAATCCTGTGGTAATAATTGAAGCGGCCAGATTTGCGAAAATATGCTTCTTCTTATAATGTCCAACTTCATGAGCAAGCACACTTAAAATTTCTTCTTCTTCCAAATCCTTTATCAGGGTGTCGTAGAGTGTGATCCTTTTTTCCTTTCCGAAACCTGAAAAATAAGCATTCGCTTTGGTGCTGCGTTTTGAGCCGTCTATCACAAAAACATTATCCAGTTTAAAACCGACCTTTTGCGCGTAGTTTTCAATTTTGGTCCGAAGGGATCCTTCCGGTAGCGGGGTTTGTTTGTTAAAAAGCGGCACAATTAATTTTGCGTAAAACATATTTACAAAAAGGGTAAAAATTATGATCAGGATCCATGTGTACCACCAGAAATCTTCATCTGTAATTTGATAAAACCACACTATAAGCGCTAAAATTCCTCCTCCAACAATTGCCAGCAGCGCCCAGGATTTCAACTTGTCTGTAAAAAAAGTTTTTTTTGTGGTTTTATTGAATCCGTATTTTTCTTCGATCACAAATGTGCTGTACCAGGAAAATGGCAATGTTAGTATATCACTGGCAAACATGATGATTCCAAAAAATATCAGGGCGATAAGAATAGGATCATCAGAAAAACCCCTGGCAAGGGAATCTACATAGGCAAACCCATCAAAAAATAAAAAAGCAAGCATTAACAGCAAAGAAAAAGTGGAAGTGATCAGTCCGAAATTATAATTTTCGTTATTGTACCGCTGCGATTTTTTGTATTCAGTTTCATTGTAAACATCCTGTAATTCTCGAGGAACAAGATCGTTAAAATGCCGTGCATTAAGTGCCTCGATTATTTTATCGACAGCAAAATCGATTATAATAATTGCAATTATAATATAGAAAAGGGTTTCAGGATTCAATTTTTATTATTTTTAATGGTTATTATCGATTTTAAAATCAATTTAATATATCTATTATAGATTCTTGTTAAGTATTATTTGCCACGAACCTGTCTGCCGGTAGGTGCACGAATGTTTTAATTTTGAAGTGACTATATTTTTCTTCCGACTGTTTTAGTCTTATTTT
>JBDNHN010000176.1:0-3305 GCA_041688725.1 Gillisia sp. | reverse complement strand
GTATTAGCAGGGATCCTCGAGAATTACCAAACTCCAGTAGGAATTAAAATCCCTGATGTATTGATACCTTATACCGGTTTTGATATTATAAATTAGTGGAGTGTGAAGTGTGAAGAATGGAAAGGGAAGAGTGGAAAGTGATGGTCATTTGTCAATGCTATTTAGGCATGGACAATTTATGAACTTTGAATCTTGAACCTTGAATTTTTATTATCTTTATAACATGCGTTGTTTCATATATATAGCCTTTTGTTTATTAGTCAATCCCGGTCTCTTTGCGCAGACTGAGCAATTGGGGCAAAACTATCTGGAACAGGGTGAATATGAAAAAGCCCTGAATACTTACAGGGATCTGTTAAAAGAAAACCCCGGAAATTTCAATATTTTCTTCGGAATGATCACTTCTTATCAGCAATTGGAAGATTTCCAGTCGGCTGAAACATTATTGCTTGAGAAACTGAACAATTCGGTAAATAGCCCGAATATCCTGATCGAATTAGGACACAATTCAGAAATGCAAAAAAAAACAGATCTCGCTCAAAAATACTATGAGCAGGCCCTGGAAGCTTTGGAAAGCAAACCTATTCACACCTATTCCATAGCCCGGAGTTTTGAAAAATACAGCCTTTTGGATTACGCTGCCCGTGCTTATCAGATCGGCATCAAATTCAATCCCGAAATGAAGTACGATCTTCCCCTGGCCAGAATTTACGGGGAACAGGGAAAACTGGAGGAAATGTTCAGGTCTTACCTGGATTTAATAGATAAGGATCCGGAAATAAGATTTAACCTTATCAGGGAATTTGAGCGTTACATTCTTGAAGACGCTTCCAATCCTGCCAATTTGGTGTTTAGAAAATTATTATTGCAGCGGCTTCAGCAAAATCAGGGTTTGACCTATAACGAACTTTTGGGCTGGTTGTTTGTGCAGCAAAAGGAATTTGACAAGGCCTTTGCACAGGAAAAGGCCATTTACAGGCGAAACAATCAGGATTTACAGTCTATTATTCAACTCACAGTGATCACAAGAGCCGGGGGAGATATTAAAACAGCCAAGGAGATCCTCTCTTTTATAATTGAAGAAAGCCCTTCAGGAAACATTCTTTTACAGGCAAATCAATTGTTGATGGGGATGAAGATAGATACGGCAGAGAAATCAGATTTCGGAGAGATAGATAAAGATTTTCAGGGGTTGTTTCAGCAATTCGGCACCGGTATGGAAACCTTGCAATTGCAACTGGATTACGCCAATTTTCTGGCTTTTAAACTGGGAAAGATCCAGCAAGCTTTAGATTTACTGCAGGAACTTTCAGGTAAAACCACCATTAATTTTGAACTCGCCGGGATTAAAATGCTGCTTGCCGATATTTTGGTGCTGGATCAAAAATTCAATCAGGCGCTTATTTATTATTCACAGATCCAGAACCTGGTAAAAAACAATGAAGTTGCACAGGACGCCCGGTTTAAGGTTGCAAAAACCAGTTATTACAAGGGGGATTTTGAATGGGCAAAAACCCAGTTGGATGTTTTAAAAGCATCTGCCACCCAACTTATTGCGAATGATGCCATGGAATTGAGTTTGCTCATTAAGGAAAATTCTTTTGAAGATTCGATCCAAACCGCATTAAAATTATATGCCCGTGCCGATCTGTTATCATTTCAGAACAAAAACCAGGAAGCGATCGCTGTTTTGGATGAAATTTTGTCTGAGCACAAAGGCGAAAAAATTGAAGATGAAGCGTTGCTCAAACAAGCGGGATTGTTTGAGGCAGAAGGGAATTGGCAGAAGGCTAAAGAAAATTATTTAAAGATCCTGCAATTTTATGGTGAGGATATTTTATCAGATAACGCTACCTTTCTCCTGGCCGAACTTTATAACAATAAACTGCACCAACCTGAAAAAGCCAGGAATTTTTATGAGCAAATCATCTTTAATCATCCCGATAGTATTTACTTTGTAGACGCGAGAAAAAAATACAGGATGCTGCGGGGAGATACCATTGAATAAAGCTTTCAAAACACCCTCCGCAGGAAGAAGCAAATTATCAGAAATTAAAAAAAGCATTCCCTTATTTTGGGGAAGGATTTAATAAGAGACTTACTTATGTACATTTACAACGTAACCATCAATATTCAGGAAAATATACACGAAAAGTGGCTGGAATGGATGAAAAACGAACATATCCCGGAAATGATAGCCACCGGAAAATTCACCAAAGCTTTGATGTCAAGGGTGATGGTAGTAGAGGAAATGGGAGGTTTAACGTATTCAGTGCAATACACCGCCAAAAACAGGGAAATGTTGCTGAGGTATTATGAGGAAGATGCAGCACGATTAAGGGCGAAAACCAAGCCTTTTGAGGGATTATTTGTAGCCTTCAGGACGGAACTTGAAATTGTAAGCGAACAATAAAACGCCTTGGATCAGGGTAAAATGACGATAAATGAGCAAAGGCAGTAAAAAATATACTCCCTATAAAGGGAAGGCTACCAAAGGTGACGGTTCGGTAAGAGCAAAAAAATATTTAGGGCAACATTTTCTCACAGATGAAAATGTAGCACAAAAAATAGCCGATTCCATAAGCTATTCCGGTTATAAAAATGTATTGGAAATAGGTCCGGGAATGGGGGTTTTAACTAAGTATTTGATCAAAAAGGACGCAAACCTCCACGTGATAGAAATAGATCCCGAAAGTGTGATCTACATCCATGAGAATTTTCCGGAACTGCATGGGAAGGTGCATCAGCAGGATTTTTTAAAATACGATTTCAAGGATATTTTTAATGGGGAACCTTTTGCCATAATTGGCAATTTTCCTTATAATATTTCAACTCAAATTGTTTTTAAGGCTCTGGAAAACAGGACTGAGATTCCCGAATTTTCAGGAATGTTCCAAAAAGAAGTGGCCCAGCGCATCGCTGCCCCTCATGGAAATAAAACCTATGGAATCCTTTCGGTATTGACCCAGGCCTTTTATGAAGTCACCTATTTATTTACCGTTCCTACAGAGGTTTTTAATCCCCCGCCCAAGGTGGAAGGCGGAGTTATCAGATTGAAGCGGAAGCAGGATTTTACATTAGCCTGTGATGAAGCACTCTTTTTCAGGGTGGTGAAAGCTGCTTTTATGCATCGCCGGAAAACCCTTCGGAATAGTTTAAAATCATTTCAATTGCCCGATGATCTAAGGGAAGATCCTATTTTTGATAAGCGTCCGGAACAACTTAGCACAGAACAATTTATTGACCTGACATTAAAAATCCAGCAGCATGCAATTTCAACTAAGTGATGAATTAGTACAGAAGAT
>JBDNHN010000175.1:0-7814 GCA_041688725.1 Gillisia sp. | reverse complement strand
TGAAGGTATTTCCATATCTCCTCTGGCAATTCCAATTTTAGCAGGTCCCGGGACAATTGTTACCGCAATGAACTTTACCACTAACGCCAGTTATTTGCAGCTTGCCATAATAGTTGTAATGCTTGGGTTAATAATGTGGCTTAATTATCTGGCGTTTATTTCCAGTGAATATTTAGTGCGGTATATTGGTAAAAACAAAATTGTCGTTATCGAGAAGATAATGGGTTTAATTATCGCTATTATTGGAACCAGCATGTTTATTGAAGGGGTGAAACTGGCGTTTTTTACAACTGAAGTAATTTAATTTTACTTTCGGTTACGTTGAAGCTTATAAAACCATTCTGAAAACAAATGATCAAATTGAAGGATCTCAGATCTAAGGATTGTGAGGAATTCTTTTTCTCTAACTCCGTCAAATTCAAGTTTTTTGCATCTTGACAGGATCCTGTTTAGAGCTTTTCTTATTTGTTTCGCCCTTCTAAGTCTGAGCAATGGATTTGAAGTGCATTGAACAGTGGCCAATCCCGGTGCCAGCTGCAATGAGTCGGAAACAATTTCCCCTGCGAACTGATGATTGAAATTTGCTGAAAAACTCATCTCCAAAATATTTTTGTTGTCGCTGATGCTACAGGCAATGGCCCGTGAAACCTTAAAAATTTCCAAAGCTTTGTTATAAACAGGCAGGTTTTTAAAATCGGTAACTTCAAAAGTACTCATTGCAATTTTTTTTTGCTTCAACAGATATAAATTTACCATGTTTAACGTGAGATGTTCTTTAGATTTTAAATTGAAAGTATATCTTTGGTTTAAATCCATCGATTTAATATCAATTAAAATTTAAATATGCCTATAGATCAGTTAAATTGGAAAATATTGGAAGCTCTTCAAAAAAATGCCAGGCAATCTTTTGCTGAAATTGGGAGAACGGTTGGGCTTACTTCCCCTGCAGTAGCCGAAAGAGTGAAGAGGATGGAAGATTTGGGAATAATTAAAGGATATAAGGCTGAGGTTTCTTATCATAAAACCGGACATCAGTTAAAAGCCGTGATCACACTTAGGGCATTTATGGGTAGGTTAAAACCTTTTTTGGAGAAGGTGAAGGAATTCAAAGAGGTGATAAATTGCTACAGGATCACCGGAAATGAAAATATCATAATGGAAGTTGTGCTATACGACCAGAAGCATCTGGAGGAGTTTATAGATAAGGTAATTACCTATGGGGAAACCCGGACACATATTATTCTTTCTAATGTTGTTGAACACGGGCCTATTAAAAGAAGGGGTTAGAATGTCTTTATTTAATAAGATTTAATTCTCTGTAAGAATCTAAATCAAACAAATCTCTACCTTGCAGTTATTAATTTTCAAGGCTAAAATCCTAAGCTGATGAATGTCATATTATAATTCTTTTGGAAGCCACAAATTTGCACGCAAAAAAAATTAAGATGACAGATGTTTCTGCTTGTTTCCATTGCGGTGATCCCTGTGAGGCCGATGCAATTGTTTTCGACAAAAAAAACTTTTGTTGCAATGGCTGTAAGATCGTTTTTGAAATTTTTTCTGAAAATGATTTGTCGGGATACTATGATTTGCAGAACTTCCCCGGAGCCAGTCCGAAAGAGTTAGAGGGTAAATACGATTTTCTGGATAATTCTGCCATTGCCGATAAACTTTTGGAATTTAATGATGGAGGAGCCCAAATCATCACACTTTATATCCCTCATATTCATTGCAGTTCCTGCATCTGGGTTTTAGAGAATCTCAACAAACTCGACAGGAACATCAAAGCTTCACAAGTTGATTTTCCGAAGAAAACGGTTCGTGTAACTTTTAATTCTGAAGGAATTTCCCTGAAGCAAATCGCCTGCCTGTTGGGCAAAATAGGTTATGCGCCATACATTAGTCTTGATGATTTCCAAACCGAAAAAATAAAGAAGGACAGAAGTATTATCTATAAACTGGGAATTGCCGGTTTTGCATTTGGCAACGTGATGTTTCTCTCTTTTCCCGAATATTTTGAGGTCAATGAGTTTTGGTTGGATCAATATAAATCAACTTTCAGATGGTTGATGTTTGCCTTTTCGCTTCCGGTTTTCTTCTATTCGGCATCCGGATATTTCATTGCGGCTTTTAAAGGCTTGCGCGCAAAGATTTTAAATATTGACGTGCCTTTAGCTTTGGGAATTTTGGTGCTTTTTGTGCGCAGTACCTTCGAAATTGTTTTTGATATTGGGAGTGGTTTCTTTGACAGCCTTACCGGACTTGTATTTTTCCTGTTATTGGGAAAATATTTTCAGCAAAAAACTTACGGTTTCCTGTCTTTTGAGCGGGATTACAAATCATATTTTCCCATTGCGGTAACGCGGATAAATAAAAATGGGAGAGAAGAAGCGGTGCAGGTAAATGAAATAAAAAAGGGAGACCGCTTACTTATCAGAAATGATGAATTGATCCCGGTAGATTCCATTTTACTGAAGGGAAAAGCCAGAATAGATTACAGTTTTGTGACCGGAGAAATAGAACCTGTAGAAAAGGAATCGGGTGAGAAAATTTTTGCAGGAGGAAAACAGGTTTCCGGCAGCATTGAAATTGATACCCTAAAACCGGTGTCTCAAAGTTATTTGACGCAGTTGTGGAGCAATCAGGTTTTTGATTCAAATAAGGAAAACTCCTTTACTTCCCTTACCAATACCATCAGCAAATATTTCACAATAAGCATTTTGAGCATCGCGGCCAGCGCAACAACCTATTGGTTATTTGTGCAACCGGCCCTGGCAATGAATGTTTTTACCGCTATTCTCATCATTGCCTGTCCTTGCGCCCTGGCAATGTCGGCTCCTTTTGCTTTAGGAAATATGTTGCGCATTTTCGGGAAGCTGAAATTTTATGTTAAAAATGATCAGGCTATTGAGCGGTTGGCAAAGGCGGATACCCTGATATTCGATAAAACAGGAACTATAACAGCCAATAATAAAAGTTTGGTTACTTATGAAGGCACAACTTTAAATAAGGCGGAAAAATCCCTGTTAAAGTCTACGCTGCGCACTTCCGGACACCCATTAAGCAGAATTCTGTATTCTCATTTAAACGGGTGTGAACTTGTAAAACTGAGTGATGTCGAGGAAGTTGTGGGGGAGGGAATCAAAGCAAAATTTAACGATCAACAAATAAAAATTGGAAGTGCCTCTTTCGTAAATGCGGAAAATATTCAGAATAATTTGCAAACTGCTGTTCACATCAGGTTGAATAAGGATTATAAGGGCAGTTTTCTGTTTCAAAATAAATACAGAGAAGGCCTTTCAGAATTATTTAAAGAATTAGCCCCGGAATATCAACTCGCAATTTTATCTGGTGATAATAATGGGGAAGCCGCCAACTTAAAAAAAATCCTTCCTTTAAAAACCAGCTTATTATTTCAACAAACCCCCGAGGAAAAATTAAACTACATCAGGCAATTGCAGCAGGATAGCTACCGGGTTGTGATGGTTGGCGATGGACTAAATGATGCGGGTGCCCTAAAACAAAGCGATGTGGGAATTGCAATTTCCGAAAATGTAAATGTGTTCTCCCCGGCTTGCGATGCGATCCTGGAGGCTGGAAAATTTAAAGAGTTACATAAGTACATCAAAGTTGCTAAGGGAGCTATGACAATAATTAAAATAAGTATTGCTATTTCCTTTTTATATAATATAGTAGGACTATACTTTGCCGTAACCGGGCAATTATCGCCTGTTGTGGCGGCAATTTTAATGCCCTTGAGTTCCATAAGTGTGGTATTATTTACCACTCTTATGACAAATTTAATAAGCCAAAAATTAAATTAACAAAATTTTATAATAAAGGATGAAATTGTCCTATTTTTGTAAAACAATTCAAAACCTATGAGTGTAATCTATTTGCTGTTGACTATCAGTATAGTGATCGCAGTTTTCTTCTTTGTAGTCTTTATCCTTTCCGTAAAAAGCGGTCAATTTGACGATACCTACACTCCATCTGTTCGGATGCTATTTGACGATGAACTGGTAAAAGAAAAAGATCAAGTCCAAAAAACAACCTCAAAAAATAAAGACGAATAATTATGGAGTTAGAGCAGTTTTATTACGATAATAAAATCGTTAAGAAATTTACGTATGCAACGATCTTTTGGGGGATTATTGGAATGTCCATTGGTTTATTACTAGCAACTTTTTTCTTATTTCCAAATTTAACCGATGGGATTTCCTGGTTGAGTTTTGGAAGACTTAGGCCACTGCATACCAATGCGGTGATCTTTGCCTTTGTAGGAAATGCCATTTTTGCCGGAATTTATTATTCTCTCCAACGTTTGCTAAAAGCGCGGATGTATTCCGATGTGTTAAGTAGTATCAACTTTTGGGGATGGCAATTTATTATTGTTGCGGCAGCGATCACACTTCCTTTGGGCTATACTTCTTCTAAAGAATACGCAGAACTGGAATGGCCTATAGATATTGCCATTGCAGTGATTTGGGTTGCCTTTGGGATCAACATGATTGGGACTATTCTCAAAAGAAGGCAACGCCATTTGTATGTGGCAATCTGGTTTTATCTTGCAACCTTTGTTACCGTAGCAGTACTTCATATTTTTAACAGCCTCGCATTACCTGTAGGTTTCCTAAAAAGTTACTCTGTTTACGCAGGTGTTCAGGATGCTTTAGTGCAATGGTGGTATGGGCACAATGCCGTAGCATTTTTCCTGACCACTCCCTTTTTAGGATTGATGTATTATTTTGTTCCTAAAATGGCAAACAGGCCTGTTTTTTCTTATCGTTTATCCATAGTTCACTTTTGGTCCCTGATTTTTATCTATATATGGGCCGGACCTCACCACTTGTTATATTCCGCATTACCGGATTGGGCTCAAAACCTGGGAGTTGCTTTTTCAATCATGTTATTATTTCCTTCCTGGGGTGGAATGATCAACGGTTTGTTGACCCTGCGTGGTGCCTGGGACAAAGTAAGGACTGATCCTACTTTGAAATTTATGGTGGTTGCTATTACCGGTTATGGGATGGCAACTTTTGAAGGCCCTATGCTTTCCCTGAAAAGTGTGAATGCTATTGCCCATTATACCGACTGGATCGTAGCTCACGTTCACGTGGGTGCTTTGGCCTGGAACGGATTTTTAACTTTCGGGATGATCTACTGGATGCTCCCAAGATTGTTTAAAACCAAATTGTGGTCCAACGCATTGGCCAATTTCCACTTTTGGATCGGGACTTTAGGGATTATACTCTATGCGCTTCCTATGTATGTTGCAGGATTTTTACAAGCTTCCATGTGGAAACAATTTAATCCTGATGGAACTTTAGTTTACGGAAACTTTTTAGAAACAGTTACCGAAATAATGCCAATGTACTGGATGCGGGCCATTGGAGGTTCGCTGTATATCTTGGGTGCATTTGTAATGCTATACAACCTAGTGCAAACTATAAGAAACGGAAGTGAAGTGACCGATGAACTTGCGGAATCTGCTCCTCTGGAACGGGTATCAAAAAAACGCCTTGCCGGGGAAGGTTATCACAATTGGTTAGAGCGACGTCCTGTGCAACTAACCCTTTTAGCTACTGTCGCTATTTTAATAGGAGGGATTGTTCAAATCGTACCAACTATTTTGATTAAATCAAACATTCCTACCATTTCAAGCGTACAACCCTATACACCGTTGGAACTTGAGGGTAGGGATATATACATAAGAGAAGGTTGTGTAGGTTGTCATTCCCAAATGATCCGACCATTTAGAAGTGAAGTAGAACGTTATGGTGAATACTCGAAAGCCGGAGAATACGTGTATGACCATCCTTTTTTATGGGGAAGTAAACGTACCGGACCAGATTTGTTTCGTGTTGGTGGGAAATATTCCGATAGCTGGCACTTGAACCATTTTTATGATCCGCAAAGTATTTCTGCCGGCTCCATTATGCCTAGTTATAAATGGATTATTTTAAATGAATTGGACAAATCTGAAACCGAAAATAAAATGGAAGTAATGGTTAATCTGGGGGTTCCTTATACTCCGCAGGATATTGCCAGGGCGCAGGAATGGATGACGGAACAGGGAATTTCTATTGAAGAAAATCTGCATTCCGATCCAGATTTTGCCAGGAACTATGAAGCCAATAAAGCCAATGCCAAAGAAAATAATGTAGAATTTGTGGAAATGAGAAATCGTGAAATAGTTGCTCTTATCGCCTACATTCAGAGACTTGGAACAGATATTAAAATAACCAGTAACGAATAAAATCCCCTAGCTATGCTAAAATTTATTAAAGGCCATATGGAAAGTATTGAAGGGATAGAAATCTACCCTATTATCTCTTTGCTCATATTTTTTATCTTCTTTGTACTCTTGATATCCTGGGTAATAACCGCAAAAAAGGAATATGTGGACGAAGTGAGTAAAATTCCATTTGAATCCAATAACGAAATTGAACTATGAAATCAATCCTACCTGTTTTAAGAATAGTTGCCCTTGTTGCAATAGCATTTGCCCTGATGGAATTTTTAATTCCCACAGGAGGGGAATTGGCCATTGTTCAATATCCAATCCTGCTTTTGGTATTGGCAGTGATACTGCTTGTTGCAATGGCCATTGAAATTTCTGTTGCAGCCCTTGGGAGTATTCTTTTCAAAGCCCTCAATGAAGGTGCAAGGGAAATTTATCTGAAAAAAGAATCAGAAAAGAAAGAGAAATCTGGCAAGTGGTTCAAGGATCGGTATGCCAAATTGGCCAGCGTAAAACCTATAGAAGCTGAAGGAGAAATTCTTCTGGACCATGATTATGATGGTATTCAGGAGCTGGACAATGATTTGCCACCCTGGTGGAAGTATGGGTTTTATGCTTCAATAATTGCTGCATTTGCCTATATGGCTTACTTTCATGTTTTTGGAGGGAATTCCCAGAAGGAAGAATTTCAAATTGAAATGGCTAATGCACAACTGGCTGTAGAAGAATACAAAAAAAATACGCCGAATTTGGTAGACGCCAGCAGCGTAGTTTTACTTACTGAGGAAGCAGACATGGAAATTGGGAAACAGATCTTTATCGAAAAATGCGTCGCTTGTCATAGAGCAGATGCAGGCGGAGGGATTGGCCCGAATTTAACCGATGAATATTGGATTTTCGGAGGTGATATCTCAGCTGTTTTTAATACCATTTCTGAAGGTGGAAGACCTGGAAAGGGAATGATTCCCTGGAAACAGGATTTAAACCCTGTTGAAAGAGCGCAGGTAGGAAGTTATATCTTAAGCTTACAGGGAACAAATCCGCCAGATCCTAAAGCACCGGATGGCGATTTATGGGTTGCAAAAGATGCTTTGTAGAATGTATTTAAAAGTTTTGAAACGATAAAGATTTCTAAGGAAGCACCGATTTCAAAATAACATAGTTAAGGGAAAAAAAAGATGGATACCCAGGAAAAGTTTAGAGATAGTATTGGGACAGTAGATGAAGAAGGAAAACGAAAAGGGGTATTTCCAAAAAAGCCAACCGGTAAATTATATAAATACCGCAAATGGGTAAGTTATTTTCTCCTGGTTTTTTTGATTGGCTCTCCTTTCCTCAAGGTCAATGGCAATCAGTTTTTGCTGTTTAATGTACTCGAGAGAAAATTCAATATTTTTGGATTTCCGTTTTGGCCGCAGGATTTCTACTTGTTTGTTATTTCCATGATCATTGTGGTGGTGTTTATTACCCTTTTTACGGTGGCTTTCGGGAGAATATTTTGTGGATGGATCTGTCCGCAAACCATTTTTTTGGAAATGGTGTTCCGGCGCATTGAATATGCCATTGAAGG
>JBDNHN010000020.1:0-4967 GCA_041688725.1 Gillisia sp. | reverse complement strand
CCAACACCTTGCGGCCCTTTAACTTTTAAAATAGATAAAAATGCATCATATATTTTCTTTTCGGTGGCCGGACGGTCTTTCTTCATTACAATTGGTTTAAATCTAAAACATCACCCAATTTTATATTATTCTTCAGAAAAGGAGGGTAATGCTCCTGCATTAATTCTAACATAAATTGAAGCGGCACTTCATCAAAAGTGCCATAATCTTCTAAATATTCCATAAAAGAATGATTTCCTGTCTTATCAAACTCCTGAAATAATGAATCGTTTTCTCCATCAAATTCTAATGTGCTTACACCTAATCTATCGCATAATTCAAAATTAAAAGCGGGAGTAGCTTTTACCCATTTATTATTTAAAAATAGTGCTACATACCCATGAGGCACAAGAACATCCGATCCGAATTTATCTACAATATGTTCTATCGCTATATGGTTCTTAACCTTTGCCAATCCCAATCTTGCAGGAATATTATTAGCCCTTAAAAAACTGATCAATAAAACTGATTTGTCCAGACAATGCCCGTTTTTATGTTGAATAATTTCTGAAGCTTTCCAGTCTGTGCTCTTCAAACTGAATCGGTAGGGATAATATGGCCAAAAATCTCTCACATGAATATATAATTTTATGGCGATTTCTTTTTCAGAAAGGCCTTGCAAATCTATTTTATTTAGATGATCTTTAACTATGTCAGAGTCATAATCAAAATTATAACTCTCTTTTAAATTTGAGACAATCATTTGCGTTACAGTATTTTAAATGGTTCATTTTATATGAACACGCTAATATTTGGTAAATATAAATATTTAATTATATTTGTAACCACCCGGTAACAATATTTTTTTGCAATATATGTTACCACTTAGTAACTTATAAATATTATTTTCATGGAAGCATATATTTATGATGCTGTTAGAACGCCCAGAGGTATTGGAAAAAAAACAGGAAGCCTCGCGCAGGTAAGTCCCATAGAACTAACCACTACTTTGTTAAAGGCACTGAAAGAACGCAATAATCTGGATACCTCTTTGGTAGAAGATCTCATAATGGGATGTGTAACCCAGGCAGGAGAGCAAGGGGGCAATGTTGCAAAAGTTGCGGCTCAATGCTCCGGTTATGGAGATCACTTGGCGGCAGTATCATTAAACAGATATTGTGCTTCCGGATTAGAGGCAGTGAATCAGGCTGCGGCAAGAATACGTTCAGGTTGGTCCAACTTAATTATTGCAGGTGGGGTTGAATCTATGTCGAGAGTTCCTATGGGAATTGATGGTTCAGCCTGGGTGATGGAACCGGATGCAGCCTTTGGGAAATTTGTGCCACAAGGAATTTCTGCAGATCTGATTGCTACTAAATATGAGTATTCCCGACAAGATCTGGATGCTTTTGCATTCGCTTCACAACAAAGGGCTGCCAAAGCCCGTGCAGCAGGTTATTTTAATAAATCAATGATCCCTGTAAAGGATATTAACGGATTTACACATTTAGCACAAGATGAATATATTCGATCTGATACCACTATGGAAACATTAGCAGGTTTAAAGCCTTCTTTTGCCAAGATGGGCGAAATGCTTTTTGATCAAACCGCAATTGACGCGTATGTAAATATAGAACGCATTAATCATATACATCATGCAGGAAATTCTTCCGGTTTGGTTGATGGTGCTGCTTTGATGTTGATAGGAAACAAAGAAGTAGGTGAAAAACTTGGACTTACACCCAGGGCGATCATTAGAATGGGTTCCGTAATTGGTTCGGAGCCATTAATTATGTTGGAAGGACCAACCCCGGCTACTAATAAAGCACTCAAAATGGCTGGCATGAACGCTTCGGATATTGACTTATGGGAAGTTAATGAAGCCTTTGCCGTTGTACCCTTACGATTAATGGAAAATCTAAAAATAGATCATTCCATAGTTAACGTAAATGGAGGCGCAATTGCAATGGGCCATCCACTTGGGGCAACAGGATGTATGATCCTTGGTACTGCTTTGGATGAGTTAGATCGTCAGGGAAAAAGCACCGCTTTAGCTACACTTTGTGTAGGAGGAGGAATGGGTATTGCTACCATAATTGAAAGGCTTTAACCAATAACTAAAAGAAGGTATCATAATGGAACATATAAAATATAAAATAGATCCGGATGGCATTGCTTTTATAACCTGGGATGTAGAAAATTCTACTGTAAATATTATGAATGCTGAAACCCTTGAAGATTTTTTTACCAGGATGGGAGAAGCATTACAAGACAATACTGTAAAAGGGATCGTAATAAACTCCGCAAAAAATGATTTTATATCCGGAGGGGATTTAAAATGGTTACTTAACTTCGATCAATCAAAAGAAGATTTTTACAATATAATTATGGAATCCCATAAAAGAATGCGGCAAATGGAAACCGGAGGGAAGCCTATTGTAGCTGCCCTTAACGGATTTGCTTTAGGTGGCGGTTGCGAAATTGCCTTAGCCTGCCATTATCGCATCATGAACGCGCATCCAAAAAACAGGATTGGTTTGGTGGAATGTTCCGTGGGGTTGTTTCCGGGAGCTGGAGGTACCCAACGTTACCTGAGAATGCTGGGGCCGCAAAAAACCATCCAGTTCATAACCCAATCAAAAAAACTAACTGCAGAACAGGCACTCAAAGAAGGCTTGGTGGATAAAATATGTTCTCCTGATGATGATATCAATGCAATGGCGAAAGAATGGATCCTCACCAAAGGACAATCTGTGCAACCCTGGGACGATAAAAAATTCCAGGTACCCGGAACTCCTGTAGGAATTGGTCAGGTATCCGGAATCAACGAATTTTTTATTGTGTCCAATGCCCTGGCTTTTAAAAACACCCATGGAAATTTTCCACACATTAAAAATGCATTAAGTGCCATTTATCACGGTGCCTCCTGTGGCATAGACAACGCTTTAGAACTCGAAGCCCGTTACTTTACAGCCACTTTATTCTCAAAAGAAACCAGGAATATTATTCGTACCTCATTTATTTTCATTGGAGATGCGGCCAAAGGAAAAGCAAAACCACAAGGATTTGAAAAAACTGACTTCACTAAAATTGGGGTTCTCGGTGCCGGAATGATGGGTGCAGGAATTGCCTATGTGAGTGCACAAGCCGGGTTAGACGTAGTTCTTAAAGATATGAGTCTGGAGAATGCGGAAAATGGAAAAAATTATTCCAGAGAAATTGAAAGCAAAAAATTAGAAAAAGGCGCTACTACTCAGGAAAAAACAGATGCTATCCTGAGTAAAATTAAGCCTTCAGCGAATGTTAATGATCTAAAGGATTGTGATTTGATTATTGAAGCTGTTTTTGAGAATGAAAAACTTAAAAATAATGTAACTAAAGAAACCGAATCTGTAATAGGGGGAGATGTCATTTATGCCACAAACACTTCTACTATTCCAATAACTTCCCTGGCAAAAGCATCCTCAAGATCAGATAAATTTATTGGCCTGCATTTTTTCTCTCCTGTAGATAAAATGAATCTGGTAGAGGTAATTACAGGAAAAGAAACTTCAGAGAAAACACTGGCTGCAGCAATAGATTATGTCACTTCAATACGCAAGGTCCCGATAGTAGTCAATGATGGGAGGGGATTCTTTACATCCCGCGTTTTTGGTAAGTACATAAACGAAGGTATAACAATGCTTGCTGAAGGCATTCCACCTGCGGTTATTGAAAATGTAGCCAGGAAGATTGGTATGCCAGTAGGACCATTAGCTATTTCAGATGAAATAAATTTGAAACTCATGTTAGACATTATGGGAGAAGACCCTGCGCTTACCGAACATGAAAAGCAATTGAAAAAAACCATTTCCTCTATCGTTAATCAATATGGCAGAACCGGAAAAAAGGAAGGCAAAGGATTCTACGAATATCCAAAGGGAGATAAAAAGCATATTTGGTCAGAGTGGGCTAATATCTTTCCCGTAAACAATGAATATGACGATGACGAAGTTGGTAAAAGATTGCTTTTTGCCATGGTACTGGATGCCTGGAAATGTGTTGAATCAGGGGTGCTTAGAGAACCGAAAGACGCAGATATAGGATCAGTCCTGGGACTGGGATTCCCTATACATACGGGTGGTGTAATGTCCTATATAGATTATGTTGGGGCTCCTTATTTTGCTGAATACAGCACGCGATTAGCCCTGAAATACGGAGAACGTTTCAAATTGCCGGAAAGTCTTAAAGAGCGCATAGAGAAAGCAGGAAACAACAGAATATTCTACAATAATTAACCGATCAAAAAATTGAGACCTATGTTACAGAATATATTAATAGAACGTGAAATATATGCGTCAGAAGAACATAAAATGATGCAGAAAATGGTTCAGGATTTCATCACAAATGAAATTCAGGATCAAATGCCACAATGGGAAAAAGACGGTATGGTAAGTCGCGAAATTTGGGAACGTGCCGGAGACTTAGGTTTACTCTGCATGGATATGCCAGAGCAATATGGCGGCAGCGGCCTCAATTTTAGCTTCAATGCCTTACTTATTGAGGAATTCGCTAAAAAGGGGATCTCAGGACCGGGTTTTTCACTGCACTCAGACATTATAGCGCCTTATATTTTAAAGCACGGAAGCGAAGCTCAAAAACAAAAATACCTGCCCATTATGGCAACCGGAAAAATGATCACAGCTATTGGTATGACAGAACCAAACTGTGGCAGTGATCTTAAGGCCATTAGAACAACGGCGGCGGATAAAGGAGACCATTATTTGGTAAATGGCCAAAAAACCTTTATTACGAATGGTTTTATGTGTGACATGGCAATAGTAGCGGTAAAAACGAATCCCGGATCAGAAAATGAAGGGGTTTCTTTATTGATCATGGAGAGTGCTGCCGAAGGCTTTGAAAAGGGAGTTCCTTTCAAAAAAATAGGAATGAAAGCCCAGGATACCTGCGAATTATTTTTTGACAACGTAAAAGTTCCAAAAGAGAAT
>JBDNHN010000174.1:0-3318 GCA_041688725.1 Gillisia sp. | reverse complement strand
GCAATCACGGTTGTACTACAATCCGGAACTAAAAAGCGTTTTCACTTTTGTGCCAGGAGTGATGACGGTTATTTTAATGTTGGTTTCAGCGATGATGACCTCGATCTCCATCACTAGGGCAAAAGAATTGGTGACTATGGAAATTTTACTGGTATCGCCAATTAAACCCTGTCAGGTGATTATAGGACAGGTTTTTCCGTATATCTTTCTAGCGATTATCAATGCCATAATGATCTTGCTTTTGGGATATTTTGTATTTGAGATGCCCATTGAAGGAAGTGTAATTCTATTGGCTTTGGAAACTGTTTTATTTATTGTCACTTCATTGGCCCTCGGAATTCTAATATCTACAATTTCCACATCGCAACAAACTGCTATGATGATCTCTTTAATGGGATTGATGCTGCCGGTTATTTTGCTGTCGGGATTTATTTTTCCCATATCCAGTATGCCATTGTCGTTGCAATATATAAGTCATATTATTCCCGCAAAATGGTTTATCACAATTCTAAAAGGAATTATGCTCAAGGGAGTTGGTATCTCGTTTTTATGGAAGGAAACCCTGATACTTTTAGGGATGATGGTTTTTTTCCTGGCATTGAGTATTAAAAAATATAAAATAAGACTGGAGTAAATAAAAAAAAGTTGAAAGTTGAAAGTGAATAGTGGAGAAAAATAATAAACAGGAAGCAAGAGATAGCTGTCGATTGCTGAATCCCTGAGGGAGCTGAAAGAAATAAAAGAGTGGCCTACTTTAACAAATGTTTTAAAATGATCAACACAATTCTATGAAGTTCTTTTTTCTTTTATCTCTTGTCTATATTCTATATTCTATTTTCTAAATAAAAGTAAAAATGAAGATCATCGGTTATATAATTCAAAAAGAATTCAAACAGATATTCCGGAATAAGGGGATGTTGCCCATCATTTTTATATTGCCATTGCTGCAACTCCTCATCCTTTCTAATGCGGCTACTTTTGATGTGAAAAATATTTCCTTTTCATATATCGATAATGATAGAACTTCCACCTCGAGAGCCTTGGTAGATAAGTTTGAGGCTTCTGCTTATTTTAATGTTCTGAAGAATTTCCCTTCCAAAAAAATTGCAGATGAAGCGATGAAGGAAGGAGAAATAGATGTTATTTTGGAAATTCCACATTATTTTGAACGTGATCTCGTCAGGAATAAAGAAGGTGATCTGGCACTTTATATAAACGCTATTGACGGCGCCAAAGCAGGTATTGAAAACGTATATATTCAGCAGATAGTTAAAGAGTACAACCAAAAAATTATGATAGATCTTGTCAATCAGGGTAATAGCAAAATGCCGGATCAGGTTGATGTCATTACTGTTCCTTCCTTTTGGTACAATAATACCTTAAACTATAAAACTTTTATGGTTCCGGGTATTTTGGTGCTTTTGGTCACAATGATCACGCTTTTCCTATCAGGGATGAACATTGTTAGGGAAAAAGAAATTGGAACTCTGGAGCAAATCAATGTAACTCCCATCAAAAAACACCAGTTTATTATAGGTAAGTTATTTCCGTTCTGGGTTTTAGGTTTGGTTATTTTGACGGTGGGCCTGCTTATTGCCAAAATCATCTTTAATGTGCCAATGTTGGGAAATATCGGGCTCATCTATTTATTTACTTCGGTATATTTATTAGTAATCCTGGGTATGGGATTGCTAATTTCCAATTTCACCGATACGCAACAGCAAGCTATGTTTATCGCCTGGTTTTTTGTGGTAATATTTATTTTGATGAGCGGACTATTCACGCCCATTGAAAGCATGCCGGAATGGGCACAAAATATCACGCTTTTTAACCCAATCAGGTATTTTGTAGAAATAATACGAATGCTAATGTTGAAAGGTTCTAGCCTTCAGGATATACTTCCGAAGTTTGCCATTATTACTTTGTACGCAATTGTAATGAATGGCCTGGCGGTTTGGAGTTATAAGAAAACGAACTAATCTTTAAGCACTTACAAATATGTCTTATAAGGCTCCAATAGATATTTATTATTGCATTAGTGGTTCTTTTTTTAGGGAGCACTTTTTATAATTAACACTTGAGCGTAATGTATTCCTAACTTTATAACATATAAAAAAAATGAAAAATATATTCAGATATTTTCCGGTAGTCCTGTTAATAGCATTTGCGTTACTAACCTTGTTTTTGAGCACCTCCATAATATTTGACTGGTTTGGGATTCGGGAGAAAGAAGGTAACTATGTTTTATTTGTGGTCTGGGCAAATTTTGTGAGCAGTTTACTTTATCTGTATGCAGCTTATGGTTTTCTGAAACAAAAAAAAATGACCTTCAATATTTTAAGTCTTTCGGCTTTGATTCTAATACTGGCGCTTGTGGGTTTGTTTATTCATATTAATTCCGGAGGATTATATGAGACAAAAACTATTGGCGCAATGATTTTTAGAATTAGTGTAACGCTCGCTTTTGTATTTCTTGCATATCTAAAATTCATGAAAAATGAAAAAAATAATTAAAAAAATCGCGATGCTTTCTCTGCTAATCGGGCTATTCTCGTTTACGAATCCTGATCAGGAAGCAAAATACTCCCTGACCATTGAGGTTGAGAATTTAAGAAATTCAAAGGGAGTGGTGCAATATGCCATATATAACAAGGACGGTTCCATTCCCGATGAAAAATATGAAAGATACTTTAGAAAAGGGATTGCGGAAATCAGCAAAAACAAATCAACACTAACTTTTAATGACTTGCCCGCCGGGAAGTATGCTATTTCTATTTTGCACGATGAAAATCAAAATAAAAAAATAGACAAGAAATTTCTTGTTCCAATGCCTAGTGAAGGTGTTGGTATTTCAAATTATGAATCCATCGGGTTATTTAATCGTCCTAACTTTTCTAAAGCAAGTTTTGGGTTAAACAAAAATCTAACAATAAATATGAAAGTTATTTATCTGTAATGCCTTGGATTTATCAACCGTATTACAACCAAAATTTGGATATAAACACAATTAATAGAGATGCCAATGCTATAATTAATCGGCTATGTTGAATGTCAAAAAAGAGGGGATTATTTTAGAAAAAACAGCGTTAGATTTTGAAATTAACGGTGTTCTAAACCCCGCGGCGATTAGAGAGGGTGATTTTGTGCACTTGTTTTATAGAGTGGTAAGCGAAGGGGATCATTCCAGTATTGGTTATTGTAAATTAAATGGCCCTTTACAGGTAGAGAATCGACTAAACAAACCCATTTTAGTTCCAGAATTTGATTATGAATGTGAAGGAATTGAAGACCCAAGACTTGTAAAAATTGAAGATTTAT
>JBDNHN010000173.1:0-5028 GCA_041688725.1 Gillisia sp. | reverse complement strand
AATCCGAAGCAGAAAGTTACCGAAATTGTTTTTTATGATGAAGATGACGAGACAAGTATGGATGCAGATGTACAACTCGTTCTTGCAAATAAATGGGATAAACTAGTCAGGATGAACCTTTCTGCATAAAAACATTAAATATATGGAAGCTGTTGCCTGGTGTTAAAACCGGTAACAGCTTTTTTTGTTATATTAAAGTCGATAATCTGAATTAAGCTGCCAACTATTTTAAGTAAATTTACACTTCTTGAAAATTTACTTAAAATGAAAAAAATAACGTTTCTGCTGGCCTTTCTATGTGCTGGCTTTTTGTATGCACAAAAAACAATGACACCTGAACTTTTATGGCAGGTGAAAAAAGTTAGTTCGATAGGCGTTTCCGATGATGGAAAAGAATTGTTCTATGAAGTTTCCACTCCAAATGTAGAAGAAAACAACTTTGATTCCAAGTATTACAAAATGCCTATAACAGGCGGAAATTTTACTGAAATTTCTAAAGACGAAGCAAAAGTGACCGATAAAAATCTTTCGCCAAGCGGACAGTATCTTTTGATGAACAATCCTGTACACCTGAAAGACGTTGCGGGAAAAGATATTTATAATGATCTTCCAAAAAGTGATGCCTATGTTTATACTTCTCTGGACTACCGTCACTGGGACACTTGGAACGACGGAAGTTACAGCCACGCTTTTTATAAAGATGTAAAAACCGGTGCTGAAACCGACATCACCCCACAACAACCTTATTATACACCGCAAGCTCCTTTTGGTGGCGACGAGGATTACATCTGGGGCCCGAAAGGCGAAAACATCTATTACGTAAGCAAGAAATTGGCGGGAACAGATTATGCCATGAGCACCAATACTGACATTTATAAATATGACCTTGGCAGTAAGCAGACCGACAACATTACCGAGGAAAATAAAGGCTATGACAAACAACCAGCATTTTCAAAAGAAGGCTCGTTGGCTTGGCTTCAAATGCTCACTGCCGGTTACGAAGCTGATAAGAATGACATTGTTGTTTTGCAAGGCGGGGTAAAACAAAACCTCACTGGACAATGGGATGGAACTGTAAATGGTTTTATTTGGGGAAATAACAGCAAAGACATTTATTTCACAGCTCCGGTTGATGGAACCGTCCAAATTTTTAAGGTGGATCATCCCGGAAGAACTCGAAAAATGCCCGTGGTGGAACAACTTTCGAAAGGACAATTTGATATTACCGGAATAGTTGCCGAAAATAACGGTCAATTGATTGTTTCCCGAACTGACATGAACCATGCTTCGGAAATTTTTTCTTTTGATTTGAAAAGCAAAAATTTTAAGCAACTGACCCAAGTAAATAACGAATTCTACGCAAAGTTGGATTTGCCGCAAGTTGAAAAACGTTATGTTACTACCAAGGACGGCAAAAAGATGTTAGTTTGGGTAATCCTGCCTCCAAACTTTGACAAAGACAAAAAATACCCAACCTTACTATATGCGCAGGGCGGACCACAATCTGCTTTGTCGCAATTTTATTCAACTCGTTGGAATTTTCAATTGATGGCTTCACAGGGTTACATAATTGTAGCCCCAAACCGTCGCGGAATGCCTGGCCATGGTGTGGAATGGAACGAAGCCATTAGCGGTGATTGGGGTGGCGGTGCAATGCAGGATTACCTTGATGCTATTGATGATGTAGCAAAAGAACCTTATGTAGATAAAAATCGTTTGGGTGCTATTGGTGCAAGTTACGGCGGTTATTCCGTGTTTTGGTTAGCAGGAAATCACGATGGACGTTTCAAAACATTTATTGCCCACGATGGGGTTTTTGACACCCGTTCTATGTATGGAACCACTGAGGAATTATTCTTCGTGAATTACGATATGGGTGGTGCTTATTGGGAAAAAGACAATGCCATAGCACAGAAATCATTTAATGAATTCAATCCCATAACTTATGTTGACAAATGGGACACTCCCATTATGATTATTCAGGGTGGAAAAGATTATCGTGTTCCCATTGAACAAGGCTTAGGTGCTTTTCAAGCAGCACAATTAAAAGGAATAAAGAGCAAACTTCTTTATCTCCCTGAAGAAAACCACTGGGTAATGAAGCCTCAAAATGCACTGGTTTGGCAACGTGAGTTCTTCAGCTGGTTAAAAGAAACTTTATAAAAAGAACATTTCAGAAGAAGAAAAAGCTCCAAAAGACGAATGTAATTTGGAGCTTTTTTTTATTATCCCCCATAGGGATTAAAAGTATCAAAGAAAGCTAGAAGACTGCTTTGTATAAGATGAAAAAGCAGAACTAATATTACATAAAAATTACGTATCCTTTTTTGAAATATTCCTTTTTGATAAAATAGATAACCGGGAATACCCTGAACCCAAAGATCAGGCATTATCCAACCAAAAGATATGAACCTTCATACAGCGCATCTTAAAACCCCGCTTGGAATTGCGGAAATTCATGGAAATGAAGCCGGAATTTCAAAAATTGTAATAAGTGGGGAAAAATCTGTTCCTTCTGAAGAAATCCCTGCTGAATTGAACGAAGCAGTTCTTCAGTTGGAAGCTTATTTTAAGGGGGAATTAAAGAATTTCAAGTTAAAACTCAATCCGGAAGGAACTCCATTCCAGAAAAAAGTCTGGGAAGCCTTGCAGGAAATTCCCTATGGCGAAACCTGTTCCTATTTGGAATTATCAAAAAATCTGGGAGATGTAAAAGCCATCAGGGCAGTTGCAGCGGCAAATGGCAAAAACCCGCTATGGATCGTAATCCCATGCCATCGGGTAATTGGCAGCGATGGTTCGCTAACGGGATATGCCGGAGGATTATGGCGAAAGAAATGGCTCTTAGACTTTGAAAATCCACCCCTTCAACTTCAATTATTTTAATTTAATTTCCCCTCGGAAATTCCAATGCGGATTAATTCAATAAAGAATATTAGAAGCCAGTAGTTAGCTACATATAATTTGATTGTGATATACTTTATCCTTTATGTGCATTTTGGTTATTAGATTGTTGAAAATTGTTGCCTTGCTCTGTGAGCGGTTTATTCTAAAGCAAAACTCATTCAAATACCCATCTAATATTAAAGTTGTTTACCCAAGAATAGGTCGCCCTTATCCAAGACTTTACTTGATGTATCATAGTGTGTAGAGCTTTGAAATTCAGTTCGCTGTGGCTATCAATCTGTGTGATATCATAAACCTTCGCAATCGGTCTGTAACCTCTCCTATTATCAGATTTTATTTTCGTGTCACGATTGATTGTTTTTATTGACTTTAAAGATATAAATTTAAATACTGACCTCTAAAAATTTCCAGACAAGAGCCGGAGCTTTAAACACTCAAGGTGAGATTAAACGGCTTTACCATTACTTTAGGTAAATTGTATTAAAAAACCCTTATTTTAGCGCCCTAAAATGAAACTTAACAATGGAATTACTTATTCTTTATGCTACGCTTGCCATTTTCTTTTCATTTTTATGTTCTATTCTGGAAGCGGTTTTACTTAGCATCACGCCTACCTTTATTCGTGTTAAAAAAAAGGCAGGAAAAGCCTATGCAACCACGTTAACTCATTTCAAAAAGGATATCGATAAACCTCTCATCGCCATTTTAACTGTAAACACGATTGCGCATACCGTGGGAGCAATTCTTGTAGGAGTACAGGCAGAGAAAGTTTTTGGAGACGGTGGAAATTCAGTTGGAATCGTATCTGCTGTTATGACCCTGGCAATACTAATTCTTTCTGAAATAATCCCAAAAACAATTGGAGCTACCTACTGGCAATCTCTTGCAAAATTTACGGCTATCACTTTGAAAGTCTTATTATTTCCATTGAAATATACCGGAATCCTGTGGTTGATGATGCTCACCACCAAATTAATAGGGAAATCGGCGCATGTAAGTACCATGAGTAGGGAGGAGTTTTTGGCAATTACCGATGCCGCCGAAGAAGAAGGTTTTTTCGAAGAAAATGAAACTACGGTAATCAAAAATCTGCTCGTGTTTAAATCGGTCATGGCAAAAGATGTAATGACTCCATTTTCTGTGGCTACCATTGAAGATGAATCCACCAGTATTGAAGAATTTCACCGTGCTCATAAAAATTTAAAATTTTCCAGAATCCCGGTTTATAAAGGTAAACGCAATAATATTACAGGATTCGTGCTTAAAGATGATGTTCTTGAGGAAATGATAGATGAAAAAGGCCTGGAACCTTTAAGCATTTTAAAAAGGGATGTTTTCATCACCGATCCCAACACTCCAATTCCAGAGCTTTTCGAGATCTTTATTAAACGAAAAGCACATATTTCAATAGTAGCCGATCAATATGGAAATACCATAGGATTGGTAACAATGGAAGACATCATTGAAACCCTCCTGGGACTTGAGATCATGGATGAGAGCGATCACATTGAAGATATGCAACTTATGGCTCGTCAAAACTGGGAAAAGCGGGCTAAAAAGCTTGGGCTTATTCAGCAAAATGATTCCGAAACAAAATCTGTTAAAAATGACGATCAGTCTTAAAATTCCATTGGGGTCTTTGAAATAACTGGTGATGAAGATGGAATTTCAGAAATTAGGACCATAGATGAAGAACAAATCCTAAGCGATAGTGTTCCGGAAATTTTAATTCCTGCAGTTAAACAAATTGAGGCTTATTTTAGAGGTGAATTTAAGGATTTCAGCTTAAAACTCAATCCGGAAGGAACTCCATTCCAGAAAAAAGTCTGGGAAGCCTTGCTGGTATAACTGTTGGATAAACTAACTCCTACATGGAAGTATCTAAAAAATTGGGAGATGTAAAAGCCATCAAGGCAGTTGCAGCGGCAAATGGCAAAAACCCGTTATGGATCGTAATCCCATGCCATCGGGTAATTGGCAGCGCTGGTTCGTTAACGGGATATGCCGGAGGATTATGGCGTAAGAAATGGCTTTTGGACTTTGAAAATCTGCCCCTTCAACTTTAATTGTTTTAATTTCTTCCCGGAAATTCCAATGCGGATTAATTCAATATAGAATATT
>JBDNHN010000172.1:0-3328 GCA_041688725.1 Gillisia sp. | reverse complement strand
AGACTCCTTTTTCATTCAACAGTTCGCTAATACGCTCTGCCGCTTCCCTGTGATTGCAAAAAACCAAAGCAGCTTCAGAATTTAAAGAGCAAAGCAGGTGGAACAGACTTTCTATTTTGTCCTTCTCTTTGGAGATCACAATTTTTGTGGAAAGATTTGAGCTTTCTTCTTCTTCCGGAATAAAATCCAGAATAGTTGGGTTTACAACACCTGTATATCGCGGAATTTCAATATCCGAAGTAGCCGATACCAAAACCCGTTTGTTCAGTTTTGGCATTTTTCCAATAATAAAAGACATTTCTTCGTGAAAACCCAGTTGCAGGGATTTATCGAATTCGTCCAGAATTAAAGTTTCAATTTTGTCCAGGCGAAAAGTACCCTTCTCAATATGATCCTTAATTCGTCCGGGAGTTCCTATTAAAATTGCCGGGGGGTTGCTTAAATTTTTGATCTCTGTATCTATGGAATGTCCGCCGTAACAAATATTCACTTTATAATCTGTCCCCATTTTTTTCCAGACCTGTTCAATTTGCAATCCCAATTCCCTTGAAGGGACAAGAATGAGGCACTGAACAGAGAGAATTTCAGGTTTCAGCATTTCAAAAACAGGTAGTAAAAAAGCCAGTGTTTTTCCTGAACCTGTTGGCGAAAGCAACAAAATATTGTTGTCGCTAATGATAGCATTTTGAGCTATCACCTGCATTTCATTAAGTTTTTCGATCTCTAAATTTGTGAGGATATTTTGGGGCTGGATACTATTTTTCATGGGGCAAAGATAGTCAAATGATTATTTGTCCCGAAGCATCCGCAGTTAATTTGGGATTCGTAATGATTATCCCATAGCCCTTTTCGCCATAATAAATTCGCCGATATTTTCTTTGTCTTTACTTTAGTCATTTTAGGCACTCAAATTTTATGAACTGTTTGTT
The DNA here is from genome assembly GCA_041688725.1 of Gillisia sp. Taxonomy (GTDB): domain Bacteria; phylum Bacteroidota; class Bacteroidia; order Flavobacteriales; family Flavobacteriaceae; genus Gillisia. Next base: position 2,399 of record JBDNHN010000172.1, on the reverse strand, counting down.
AATCTTAGATTTATTGTATAAAATCTAAAATCATAACCCGGAAAAAATCGTTAACTTTAAGTATGAACAAGCACTATAACATCATTATTGCCGGCGCAGGCGGAATCGCAGAAGCAGCCGGATTGCTCCTTATTGAATGGAGTAAAGTTCCACCTAGCCTTTATATTGGAAACCGAACGCTTTCAAAAGCGCAGGAACTGGCCAGATGGATTGAAGATGGTACAGATAAACCCTGTGATATTAAGGCATTTCATCTTCCGGAGGAAGGTATACCCGAAGAGATGAAAGAGATCCTGAGCCTGGCGGATTTAATTCTCGATTGCCTTCCCGGGAGCCTGGCTCCCAAAATAGCCCGGTTGGCAAAGGACTTTCACCTACATTATGCCAACCTCACGGAATACGTTGCAGAAACTGAAGAAATTATGAAATTGGCAAAGAATGCCAAAACGGGTTTCGTGCTTCAAACCGGTCTTGCTCCCGGCTATATCGATATTTTGGGAAACGGGCTTTTTCAACAGTTTTGCAGAGATTTTGAAGTGCAAAAAGTCGATAAACTTGAACTTAAAGTAGGTGCGCTCACCAGGCATGCTGCTTTCCCTCATTATTATGGTTTTACCTGGAGTCCTGTGGGAGTAGCTACAGAATATCTGAAAGATGCCATACTGCTTCGGGATTTTAAAAAAACCAGCCTACCTGCATTATCTAAAAGAGCGATTATTATCATTAATGGTATTGCCTATGAAGATGACCTTACTTCCGGAGGTGCAGCTGACCTCCCTGATGCTTTAGCTGAAAAAGTGAGATCTCTGGACTACAAAACCCTGCGCTATCCCGGGCATTATGCCTGGGTGGAGGAACAACTTGCCGGTTTGGGAAATTCCCGAAACCAAATCGCGGCCTTACAGCAAAAAATGGAAGCTTCGATCCCACATATTGAGGACGATCAAATTATTTTGTATGCCGCTGTGGAGGGTAAAGATGCAACCGGGATCTTGAACAGACGGGAGATCTCCAAACACATACATCCTCAAACTGTAGGAAAACATAAATTGAGGGCTATACAGATAACTACGGCAGCGCCATTGCTTCAGGCTGCTCAAATGTTGCTTGAATCTACTTTAAGCGGAGTTATACTGCAAAGCCAAATAGACCCTAAGGAATTTTTAAATGGGAATTTTATTGTGCCGGTTTATGGAAAAGTGTGAAATTCCAGGCTATTGATTGTGCACTGCAATTATTTTTTTGAGTTAATTGACCTCAACATAATATTTGGACCGGGCACAAAAAAAAAGAAGCAGGAATCGTAGATTCCTGCTTCTTTGGAGTTTTAATAACACTTATGTAATCACTGCAGAAATTCGCTTTATCTTTCCTATAAATCTTGAAAATCCACGATTAAACTGTGCTTGTTTAACCCCCCTATTTTTTTTTACAAAATGAAAAAACTGTTTTATCTTTTTCAATAAAACTAAATTAGGTCCACTCAATTCTTAAAACAATGATATATATCATTAATTCAAAATTTAACATTTTATTCTGAATCTTTCTTTTGGGGGATGTTAAAACTTAGGGAATTTATACAAAGCAAGTAAACCATAGCTTTCCTACTTTATATATTAAAAAAAACTCCTTCAGAAGAAAACTTAAATTCAGTTCAAAAAAAAACTTATGGACGGCCCCACCCGTCCATAAGTTGTTAATTCTAAAATCTACCCCAATAAATTTTAGAGGTTCCGTTTTGAAATTAATACCAATTTCTAATAAATTCTGATTGGTAATTCATTTTAAAGCGAAGGTAAATATACAAGAAAAATTCACTTGTTGACAAATAATGTAATTTATTTTAATAATTCTATTGATGAAAATCAACTTGTAACAAAATTAATTCATTACAAATTGACGTTATTAACATATTTATTAACAATATAAAAATATATTTATGAATTAAACCGGAGAGGATGCTTATTAAAAATTGAGATGTGGAATTTCTTTTTTAAGATCTTCAATTTTATCCTGAAGCTTTTGAGAAAAAGTCCGGTAAGAAATGGAATGTTCATCAAAAGGTCGGTGAGCCAAACTTTTTTGAATGCTTCCAATTTGTTTTAAGATTGAAACTGCTTGGGAGGAAAACCAAACTTCCACAAATTTTTCCCAGATATAATTTATTGCAACAGGGTTGGGATGCAACATATCTTCAGCATAAAACCTGTAATCCCGCAATTCATCCATCATAATTTCATAGGCTGGAAAATAATTTACAAGGGAATTATTTTCATTTATCACCTTATGCAAAGCAGCGATTAAATGAGCTTTACTCATCTGATTTTCTACTACTCCATCTTTTAAATGACGGACAGGTGACACGGTGAAAATAATCGTGAGATCCGGATTGATCGTTT
>JBDNHN010000171.1:0-2618 GCA_041688725.1 Gillisia sp. | reverse complement strand
TTTTCTAAAAACCTTTGATAGTATAGGATATAATAGAGATTTAAAAAATAGTTTTCTATCTTGAAACAGACAATTAGCATAGCCGCTAGCATTTAATGTGGAATTTATCTGCAAAAAAGAATGAAAATTTTCGAATTGGTCCTGAGTGGGAGTTTAACGGTGAGAGTCTAAATATCAATTCCCAGTGGTTCTGCTATTGATGCTTGTTACCACCATTGCATTAATGACCAAATTTGACCAATTGTGGGAGACAGAATGGGCAGATGAAAAAATTGAAGATGGCAACACAAAGGAAACGGAGGTTTAATTAACCCGATCTTTCATTTGTAAAAAATTCTTTCAATAACACATATTCTTTAATCCGGTTGCAATTCTCAATAGAAATAGGTTTTTCCATAAAATCGATCACATTTGCATAGGTACCCGCTTTTTCTTTATCGCAACAGTCTATGGAGGAAGTGACCATTATCACAAATACATTTATTGAAATTTTCATTTTCTTTAAAATATCCAAAAATTGCCATCCATTCATTCCCGGCATATTGATATCCAGTAAAATAAGAAAATGCTGATTGATTTCTTCATTTTTCAAAAATTCAAGAGCCGCAGTGGCTTCTTTAAAAGTAATAGGATCTTTTGCCAGGCCGCTTTTATGGAATAATTTGCGTTGCAAAAACACCATGATATCATCATCATCAATTATTATAACTTTTAACATTTTCGGGATTGAGAGATTGACTCATCAGTTTTACTATTAATTTTTTTAATTATACCATCCAATTCCCTTGCCGAAGTTAAAATATGAGTGAGTAACTGAGCCTGATCGTCCATGTCTTCGAAGTTTTCCAAAGAATCTATCAGACCCATAATCCTTGCAAGGGGAGCCCTAACCACATGTGATTGTGTCCAGGCGATATCTTTTAGGCGGTCATTATGCCTCTCAATTGTTTCAATATAATTGTGAATTACAGTAATGTCCTGCATAGAACCAATCATTCTAAGGGAATCTCCATTTTCATTTGTCACAAGATATGTACGGTCCAGAATGTATTTATAACTGCCATCGGCACAGCGAAAGCGGTACTCTACCTGTAAATTTCCATGTCCCTTTTTATATACTAGGTCCACTTTATTTTTTACCCGTTCTGCATCCTCAGGATGGACTCTATCATCCCACCAGGAACCCTCAGCACAAATTTGATCTCTGGTATATCCAAACATTAATTCCATGCCTTCATTATAATGCATCACATCATTTTGCACATCGTAATCGGTTATGGTATCACTGGTTGCTTTTTCCACTATATTGTAGCGCTTCAAGCTTTCAATCAATTCTTTTTCTTGTTGCACAAACTCAGTGATATCGCGGGAATTAGCTACAATCCCGTTTACTGAAGTATCATCGTACATATTGGTAAGTATGGTTTCTATCCACTTCCATTTATTTTTTGAAGTTTTAATGCGGTAGGAAGGAATCTGAACTCTTTTTGTAGATTGAAGCATAGTTATGGATTCCTTAACCTGATTCAGATCATCTTCATGAATAAATTCAAACAAGTTATAATTGATTAACAATTCAGCAGTGATTCCCATCACCAATTTTGAAGATGGACTCACGTAAGTCAAATTACCATTAAAATCTAGAATCATCACCAAATCTGAACCATCCTGTACCAAAGCCTTAAACCGCTGTTCGCTATTTTTCAATGCCTGTTTAGCTTCAAGACTGGCCGTAATATTATTGGCAAGGGCTACCCTGGCTTCCTTTCCATCAAAAATAATAGGATTGCTCTGTATTTTTAGATGGATTATTTCTCCATCTTTTTTTCTGTGGGAAATATTTAATTTAAAAAAGCCGTCCTTTCTTATCAATTCAAGGATTTCAGTCTCCGGGTCATCTGTTCCTGCCCAAAGATCTTTAATACTCATTCCTAGAAATTCTTCCCGTGAATACCCGTATAAATCAACAGCAGCAGCATTTACACTTAAAAATCGACAACTACACCTGTCCAAAACCCACATTGGCAATGGACTGGAATCGAATAAATTTTTATATTTATTTTCAGATTCCCTTAGCTGGGATTCAATCCTTTTTCGCTCAATCCCATAGTGAATACTCTTTGAAAGTTGGCCGGCATTCAATTCATTTTTTAAAAGGTAATCTGAAATTCCAAGCGAAAGGCTTTTTACCCCAAATCCTGTATCGGCATCAACGGTTAAAACAATAACAGGGGCATTATTTGCAAGAACAACTATGTTTTTTGTGAGGGTTTCCCTATTGTCCTCATCCGGAAGGGAAAGATCAAGCAGGATTGCGTCAAAGGTGGAAGATTTCAATAAATTTTCAGCTTCCATAAAGCTAATTGCCCTGGAAATTTTAATATCATTTTGCTCCGCATTTAAATAATCTTCTATTAAAATGAAGTCTCCAAGTTGATCCTCAATAACTAATATGTGTAAGGGAACAGATTTATAAGGCATACAAATATTAATTGTTTTTTGAAAGTTGAATAACCGAGCTCCAAAATTCTTTTATTTATCCAATGACCTTTAAAAAGTTGTTTTCATCAATAGGTTTGGAACTACGACAATTCGCATGATTTTTATAGGTATTTAAA
>JBDNHN010000170.1:0-13294 GCA_041688725.1 Gillisia sp. | reverse complement strand
TTTCATAAGTAAGTTTAAACGGCAACTTTGCCTTTAATATGTGGATGCGGATTATAATTTTCCAGACTGAAATCTTCAAATTTAAAGCTGAAAATATCTTTGACTTCCGGATTGATCTTCATAACAGGCAATGGCCTGAATTCCCGGGATAGCTGAAGTTCCACTTGTTCAATATGATTGTTATATATATGGGCATCTCCAAAGCTGTGAATAAAATCTCCCGGTTCATAGTCGCATACCTGCGCCATCATCATTGTAAACAGGGCATAGGAGGCAATATTAAAAGGAACCCCCAGGAATATATCGGCGCTGCGTTGATATAATTGCAGCGATAAACGCGGTTTTGCATTTTCTCCGGCTTCAGGAAGCGGCGGACTCACATAAAATTGGAAAAAAGCATGACAGGGCGGCAATGCTGCTTTCCCATTGGCGACATTTTCTGAAAAAGATGTGGAAGTGTCCGGTAAAACCGAAGGATTCCAGGCTGAAACCATCATCCTGCGACTGTTGGGATTTTGCTTTAATGTTTCCACAACTTCCTTTATCTGGTCTATTTCCTCGCTGTTCCAGTTGCGCCATTGGTGGCCGTAAATTGGTCCCAGATCCCCGTTCTCATCTGCCCAGGCATTCCAGATTTTCACCCCGTTTTCCTGAAGGTATTTAATATTGGTATCGCCGTTTAAAAACCAGAGCAGTTCGTGAATAATAGATTTTAAATGAAGTTTTTTGGTGCTAACCATTGGAAAACCTTCGTTAAGGTCAAACCTCATCTGGTATCCGAATACACTTTTGGTACCTGTACCGGTGCGGTCGCCCTTTTGAATTCCGTTCTCTAAAACGTGTTTTAATAGATCGTGATATTGTTTCATAACAATTTATTGATTGCTTTTTTGGAGCAGCTCCTGATTTAATTTAGCATTCTAATTGTTTAAATGTCAAATTTAATTAATGCTAAAATATGGAATTGAAGTTTAATTTGAACCTGAAACGATGGAATTATTGATAATAATTAAACATAAAAATAATTCTTAATTGGCACCCGGATCAATTTTCACCCGATGAGCATCCCCGCAATAGTAGCAGATAGCAGGGAAGCGATTGTTCCCCCAATAAGCGCTTTCATTCCGAATTCAGAAAGGGTCTTTCGTTTTCCGGGCGCGAGCGAACCAATTCCGCCAATTTGAATTCCTATTGATGCAAAATTTGCGAATCCGCACAACATATAGGTGGCCATGATAATCGACTTTTCGTAATTTAAGCTCAAGGCGTTAAGGGGGTTTTTTAATTCGGCCAATTGTATATAGCCCACAAATTCACTGGCGGCGAGTTTTATTCCCAGCAATTGTCCCATCAGCATCATATCTTCTTTCGCAACTCCAATAAGCCACATAAGCGGAGCAAAAATAATCCCTAAAACAGATTCGATGGAGATTTTTGAATAGGGGGTATATTCGGCCATTACTGAATTTAGAGTAGTAATACCGCCAAGCCAGCCAAGAATGTAATTGATCATGGCTATAAAGGCTATAAAAACCAGTAACATAGCCGCTACATTGGCAGCGAGTTTCAATCCTTCGGTAGTTCCGTTTGCTATGGCATCCAGGATATTGGACCCTATTTTTTCTGAAGAAACCTCTGCATTGGTGTTTACAGGTTCTATTTGCGGCAATAATATTTTGGAAATAACTATGGCTCCCGGCGCTGCCATCACCGAGGCTGCGAGCAGGTGTTTTGCAAATTGCAGGCGTAATACGGGATCATCACCGCCCAGGAAACTTATATAAGCCGCCAAAACCCCTCCGGCCACCGTGGCCATTCCACCAATCATTACCAGCAATATTTCAGAACGGTTCATGCGTTCCAGATAGGCTTTTATCATTAAAGGTGCTTCGGTTTGCCCTAAAAATATATTTCCGGCAACGCTTAAACTTTCTGCTCCGGAAATTCCCATCAGTTTGGATAAAACCCAGGCCATACCTTTTACAATTATCTGGATAACTCCCAGGTAAAACAGCACCGAAGTGAGTGCTGAAAAGAAGATGATGGTCGGCAATACCTGGAACAGGAAAATAAAACCGAAACTCTCAATGTTCATCATTCCCCCCAATAAGAACTCGCTTCCTGCACGGGTGAAATCGAGAATCAGCACAAATATTTTCCCAACAAATTCAAAGATATTCTTGATGAAGGTTATTTTTAAAACCCCAATTGCAAGTAGCATTTGTGCTGCAAGACCTATTAAAACCGTTTTCCAGTTGATGGCTTTTCTATTGCTGCTAAAAAAGTAGGCGATAAGCAGCAATGCCAGCATTCCTAATAGACCACGCCAGAGGCTGCTGAAAGAAAATCCGGTACTGGGAATAATTTGTTTTGTGGCTTGTACAGGAACAACCTCTTCCAGGAGTTGAGGTCTTTCCTTAAATTTGTAGGTATTGTGATTGTCTGAAAAAATAAGAGAACTATCACTTATTTTCGAAATTCGGAATTTCCGGATGGTATCGTTGGGCGGGTTGTAGAAAAATACCAAAAGGTTATTTTGGTATAGGTAATCGCCCTGGGATTTGATGGTATCATCGCCGGCCGATTTGATCTCGAAACGGCCATCGGTTAATGATAATATATCTTCAGGGGAAAAATCGTTTTGAATTTTACCGGACTTTTCAGCTGACTGAAAGCTCCAGTCTTTCGATAGATTTTGAGAGTGGACAGCAAAAATTCCGAATAAAAAAAAGAACAGGCAATACCAATATTTCGTCATTTACAAAAAAACTTAATTGCGTTTTGAAATCTCATCTCTAATTCTGGCGGCTTTCTCGTAATCTTCATTTTTAACTGCTTGCGAGAGTAAGGTTTCAAGTTCGTCTAAAGACAAGTTTTTATGATTGGCTCCTTCCGTTTCTTTGTTTTCAGTAAGTATATCGGTAATCTCAACATCTTGCTTGGTGGAAGGTTCCTCAGTACCCGGCTCACCTTTTAAAAAGATCCCGGCTTTGTCCAAAATATTTTTATAAGTAAATATAGGCGCATTAAATCGCAAAGCCAAAGCTATAGCATCGCTGGTTCTGGCATCTATAATTTCTTCTATTTTGTCCCTTTCGCAAATAAGGCTTGAATAAAATACTCCGTCTACCAGTTTATGAATGATCACTTGTTTTACAACAATTTCAAACCTGTCGCAAAAATTTTTGAATAGATCATGGGTCAATGGCCGTGGGGGTTTAATTTCCTTTTCCAGAGCAATAGCAATGGATTGGGCTTCAAAAGCACCAATTACAATAGGCAATTTTCTTTCACCATCCACCTCACTTAGAATGAGTGCATAGGCGCCATTTTGTGTTTGACTATAAGATATTCCTTTAATTATAAGGCGTACTAAACTCATATATCAATAAATTAAAAGGGCTTGTCCGGATAAAGATTTTTTACCAAATTCAGACAGCCCTATAAGGACTTTGCAAGTTAAAAAAATTATGCGTTTTTAGCTTTAAATTCTTTTAGTTTTTCCGTTAATTTTGGCACAATTTCAAAGGCATCGCCTACAACACCGTAGTCTGCAGCCTTGAAAAAAGGAGCTTCGGGGTCATTATTGATCACGACTTTCACCTTTGAGGCATTTACCCCGGCCAAATGCTGGATTGCACCTGAAATTCCAATCGCGATATACAAATTTGAAGCTACCGGTTTTCCGGTTTGTCCCACGTGTTCACTGTGAGGTCTCCACCCCATGTCACTTACCGGTTTAGAACAGGCCAAAGCCGCTCCTAATGTATCGGCAAGATCTTCGACCATTCCCCAGTTTTCCGGGCCTTTAAGACCACGACCGCCTGAAACCACAATATCTGCATCGGCAATGGTGACTTTGTCTTTTGCTTTATCAACATTGATGACTTTTACTGAAAAATCTGCTTCAGATAAAGTTGGAGTAAATTCTTCAGCAGTTGCATTGCCTTGATTTTCTTTTAATCCGAAGGAGTTATTTGATAAACCGATAATTTTAATATCGGTATCAATTTTTGTATGACTAAAGGCTTTATTGGTAAAAGCTGTTCGTTTCACTGTAAAAGGATCAACGCTTTCAGGCAAGTTCACAACATTGGAAGCATAACCGGCATTTAAATGAACAGCCAGAAGCGGTGCTACATATTTACTGTTAGCCGATTGACTTAAAATTACAACTTTAGATCCTTCCTTTTCAGCAGCCTGTTTTAAAACATCAGCGTAGGCTTCGGCATTGAAATTCGCCAATTTTTCATTGGTTATATTCAATACTTTGTCTACCCCGTAATTTTTTAGTTCCGAAGTGTCTTTGTTATTAAAAGTGACTGCGGTAACTGTGGTTTGAAGTAATTGAGCGACTTCTTTGGCGTAAGAAGCAACTTCCAAAGACGCTTTTTTGAATTTTCCTTCTTCTGATTCTGTATATACTAATACTGACATCTTTATATTTTTTTATTTCTGTTTTTAAAACCTGTGAGGTTTTATTTTATTTATGATTTTTTATAAGACTTGAGATTAATTTATCTCTTGTTAGATCACTTTCGCCTCGTTGTGGAGCAAATTGATCAATTCGTCTAAATTATCAGCATCAATTAATTTGATTGCTCCTCTTGGAGCCGGTTTTTCAAATTTCTCGATAGATGTCTGGGTAGTGGTCTCTACAGGTTCAACAACATTTAATGGTTTTTTTCTCGCTTGCATAATTCCCCTCATATTGGGAATCCGCAAATCACTTTCTTCTACGAGTCCTTTTTGTGTTCCAATAACCAATGGAAATGATGTAGTAAGGGTTTCTTTACCTCCATCTATTTCGCGAATGGCCGTGGCTTTCTCACCTTCAACTTCAAGACCAATACAGGTGTTTACAAAATTTGCGTTGAGCAACCCGGCCAACATTCCTGGCACCATTCCTCCGTTATAATCTAAAGATTCCCTGCCTGCAATAATAAGGTCATATTCCCCATCCTTTGCAATTTTGGCCAATTGTTTGGCGACCTGGAAACCATCGATTGCTGGAGTATTTACCCGTATGGCACTGTCGGCGCCTATGGCTAACGCTTTGCGAAGGGTTGGTTCTGTTTCCGGTCCACCTACATTTACTACGTCAACGGTGGCATCTTGTTTTTCCTTAAACCACATCGCCCGGGTAAGACCAAATTCGTCGTTGGGGTTGATCACAAATTGCACTCCATTGGTATCAAATTTGGTATTGTTATCCGTAAAATTGATTTTGGAGGTAGTGTCCGGTACGTGGCTTATACACACTAATATTTTCATATAAAAAGTCTTTTTAATATATTTTACATTCCTGTTTACGAAGATAAACAAATTTATAAAACAGTTACTATGCGCGCATAATGAATATTTTATTGTGAAGTAGTAGTATAAACTTTCCCGAATTGCTATTTTTGCCATTACGAAATTAGATAATAACATATTACTATATAATGAAGACAATTCAATTTAGAGAAGCTATCCAACAGGCAATGAGCGAGGAGATGCGCAAAGATGAGAGCGTTTACCTAATGGGAGAAGAGGTTGCCGAGTATAACGGAGCTTACAAAGCTTCAAAAGGCATGTTGGATGAATTTGGACCGGAACGGGTTATTGACACGCCAATCTCAGAACTTGGTTTTACGGGAATTGCAATTGGTAGCGCTATGATAGGCAACAGGCCAATTGTTGAATATATGACCTTTAACTTTGCTTTGGTAGGCATGGATCAAATAATAAGTAATGCGGCCAAGTTGCGCCAAATGAGCGGTGGGCAATTTAATATTCCAATCGTTTTTCGTGGGCCAACCGGTTCTGCAGGTCAATTGGGAGCAACGCACTCGCAAGCTTTTGAGAGCTGGTTTGCAAATTGTCCCGGATTAAAAGTAATTGTTCCATCCAATCCTTATGATGCCAAAGGACTTTTAAAATCGGCTATTCGCGATGACGACCCGGTAATTTTTATGGAGAGTGAGCAAATGTATGGTGATAAGGGAGAAGTGCCGGAAGAAGAATACATCATTCCAATAGGAGTAGCAGATGTAAAACGTGAAGGCACCGATGTCACTATAGTTTCCTTTGGAAAAATTATCAAGGAAGCCTATAAAGCGGCTGACCAATTGGAAAAAGAAAATATTTCCTGCGAGATTATTGATTTGCGAACTGTGAAACCATTGGATTATGAGATGATCTTAAAATCGGTTAAAAAAACCAACCGTTTGGTGATTTTGGAAGAAGCCTGGCCTTTTGGAAACGTATCAACCGAAATAACTTATCATGTTCAAATGCATGCATTTGATTATCTGGATGCACCTATCATTAAAATAAATACAGCTGATACTCCTGCGCCTTATTCTCCGGTATTGCTTAAGGAATGGTTGCCAAATAGCGATGATGTTGTTAAAGCTGTAAAAAAAGTGCTTTACAAATAAACTGTACAACTTACTCTTAAAGCTTCATTTATATAGATGAAGCTTTTTTTGTTCATATATATGAAACGAATTCTTTTTTTTACCGTCTTTTTAATTTCACTTTTCAACGTCTGGTCACAAACCAGGGTCAGTGGTGTTTTAGTAGACGAAAATGGCCTCTCCGTGCCTTTTGCCAATGTGATTTTTCTAAATTCAACTGAAGGAACAACTACTACTGACGAAGGAAAATTTTATTTAATATCAGATAAAAATTACGATTCAGTTGAATTTTCCTATGTTGGATATAAACCTCTTATTTTTCCTTTGAACAAAGGGAATAACCTTAATTTAAAAATAATTTTAGAGGAAGAGACAGAATCTTTATCTGAAGTGGTCATCTATCAGGGAAAAACCTCCAAAAAAAATAATCCCGCCCTGGATATCCTGAAAAAAATTTGGGAAAACCGAAGAGAAAATGGTGTCAAAAAATTCGATCAGTATCAATACAGAAGATACGAAAAACTGGAATTTGAACTCAATAAAATTGACAGTTCCCTAATTAAAAGCAAGGTGTTTAATGGAATGGAATTTATTTTTGATAATCTGGATACTAATAGGGTTACAGGTAAAACCTATTTGCCAATTTTCATCAATGAATCTGTTATGCAGGTATCGGGCGATAATTTAACGGGTAAAAAAAGGGAAGATCTGGTTGGGAATAAAAATTCAGGGTTCAATAACAATCAAACTCTTATTTCCGGAATAAAAGATGTCTACAGGGAAGTAGATGTATATGACAATTACCTAAAATTTTTTGACAAAAGTTTTGTAAGTCCGCTTTCTACCACCGGGATTGATAATTACAATTATGTGCTTGCCGATACTGCCTTTGTAGGTGACAAATGGTGTTACAATATTGTTTATTATCCGCGAAGAAAAAATGAATTGACGTTTAAAGGTGATTTTTGGGTAAACGATACCACCTGGGCAATCGCTAAAATAAATATGGAAATGGCCGATGATGCCAATGTCAATTGGGTAAAAGGGGTCTATATTGAGCAGGAATTTGATGTCTTAAATGACTCAATTTTTCTGATGACAAGGGACTTTTTTATGGCCGATTTTTCCTTTAAAAAGAAGGAGGACACCCGGGGGATTTATGGAAAACGAACGCTCCTGTATGATAATTACAAATTTGATCAAAAACATCCTTCCGAATATTACGACAATGAAGTCTTTGAATTTCAGGAATCGGTGTACAACCGCGGCGATGAATTTTGGACTGAAAACAGGCTGGAACCCCTTAGTGAAAATCAGCGCGGAGTATACAAAATGATAGACACCCTGCAAACGGTGAAAGCTTTTAAGAGGATTTATAACCTAACCAAAACTTTAGCTACAGGCTATCTGGAATTTAATGGGTGGGATTACGGGCCTATTTATTCTGCCTTTGGTTATAACGATGTGGAAGGCTTGCGAATACGAGGTGGAGGCCGCACCTATTTTGGTTTTAACGATCCCTGGCGAATCGAAGGTTACTTAGCTTATGGACTGAAGGACCAAAGGTTCAAATATGGGATTTCGGGTAAAATATTGCTGGATAAGAAGTCTAGGTTGATCCTTTCCGGAGGAAATCGTCGGGATATAGAACAGTTGGGCACAAGCCTCACAAATTCCACCGATATACTTGGAAGGAGTTTAGCTTCTTCTTCCCTTATAAATGTAGGTGATAACGATAAATTGAGTTCGATTAACCTTTCAATATTAGCTTTAGAAATTGAACCATTGAGGAATTTTAATGTTCGGGTTGGGGCTTCCTATAGAATTTTAAAACCGGCTTCTCCCAGCTTTAGCCTGGATTATTATACAGATGATGCACGCAGTCAAACAGCTTCAGAAATAAATCAGGCTGAAATTTCAACTATTTTAAGTTATACTCCAGGAAAAAACACATCAGGTTTTGGGGTTGAGCGGAACATTGTGAACGAAGAGGATTTTCCTACTTTATTCCTGAATTACAGCCTGGGAATAAAGAGTGTTTTGAACAGTGATTTCGATTATGAAAAGATCCAGTTTTTTTACAATCAACCTTTTCTTATTGGGGGATTTGGAAAAGCCAATGCCAGTATTGAGGCCGGTAAAATATTTGGAGAAGTGCCCCTGGGATTGCTGAACGTGGTGCCGGGCAACCAAACATATTTTGCCCTTTACAACACCTTTCCCTTGTTGAATTTTTATGAATTTGTAACCGACACTTATGTAGCGGTGCATTTTGAACACAATTTTAATGGCAGGATTTTCTCCAGGATCCCGTTACTTCGGGACCTAAATCTTCGGGAAATTGTTGGAATAAAAGGAGTATGGGGAGAAATTTCCGAAGAAAATAAAAATTTGGATGCATCTGGTTTGCCGCTTTTAGCCCCGGATAGTGAGCCATATTATGAATATAGTGTAGGCGTGGGGAATATTTTTAAATTTATAAGGATAGATGCTCATTATCGCGGAAATTATTTCGATAATCCTGATGCCCGGTCCTTTGGAGTTACCGCAGCTTTTGGTTTCCATTTTTAAATGCGGTTTTTGCAGTTGAAAATCATTATATTTGCGGCCTTGAAATTGAATAAAAAATAAAGAAAAATGTCAGAGACTTTTGATGTATTGATAGAGATCCCAAAAGGGAGCAGGAACAAGTATGAATATGATTTTAAATTGAAGAAAGTTCGGTATGACCGGATGATCTTTTCTTCTATGATGTATCCAGCAGATTACGGTTTTATACCAAATACTTTGGCGTTGGATAGCGATCCGCTGGATGTGCTTGTGTTAGTTACTGAACCAACTTTCCCCGGAATTGTCATGGAAGTAAAGCCTATTGGAGTATTCCATATGGCGGATGAAAAAGGGCCAGACGAAAAAATTATTTGTGTCCCGGTGTCGGATCCCGTATGGAACCAAATTAATGATCTCTATGAATTGAACGGCCACTTGTTAAAAGAGATCGAACATTTCTTTAAGGTATATAAAGACCTTGAAAAAAAGAAAGTAGATGTTGGCGGTTGGGGTGATTTAGCTGAAGCAAAAATAATCATACAACAGTGTATAGAACGATATGAAAATTACGAGGGAGATAAAAACAGATTTGGAATTTAAACTGGAATTTTCAACCTTATTTTTAAAAGATTAAAAGCAATAATCTTAAAAGGTTATTGCTTTTTTAATTATAATTGATTTACTACTTTTACTCCTTTAACTAAGAATTAACAATTTACTATGGAATTAATGATGATTTATATGCCGGCTATTCTGGCATTGATAGGGCTCGGGTTTATGTGGGTCAAAAGATCCTGGGTTTTAAAGCAGGACGCCGGAGACGGAAAGATGCATGAAATTGCCTCACATATCTATGAAGGAGCACTCGCCTTCCTGAATGCCGAATACAAATTATTGACATATTTCGTAATTATAGCCAGTATTGCTTTGGCGGCAGTTTCTTTTATAGTTCCTACTACACACTGGCTTATTGTGGTGGCTTTTATTTTTGGTGCAGTTTTTTCTGCGCTTGCCGGAAATATGGGTATGAAAATCGCCACAAAAACTAATGTACGTACTACCCAGGCAGCCCGTACCAGTTTGCCTAAGGCTTTAAAAGTTTCTTTTTCTGGAGGAACAGTGATGGGACTTGGAGTAGCAGGTTTGGCGGTACTTGGACTTACCTCTTTTTTCATATTCTTTTTCCATTATTTTATGGGTGGAGTATGGACCAATACCGAACAGATGACCATTGTTCTGGAAACTCTGGCAGGATTTTCCCTTGGAGCTGAATCTATAGCACTTTTTGCCCGTGTGGGTGGAGGTATTTATACCAAAGCCGCCGATGTTGGTGCCGATTTGGTAGGAAAAGTTGAAGCTGGGATCCCTGAAGACGATCCGCGTAATCCCGCAACTATTGCCGATAATGTGGGTGATAACGTTGGGGATGTTGCCGGAATGGGCGCCGATTTATTTGGAAGTTACGTAGCTACGGTATTAGCAGCTATGGTACTTGGAAATTATGTCATTCGGGATATGGGTGGCAATATTGTGAACGAAGGCTTTGGCGGAATTGGGCCAATCCTGTTGCCAATGTCAATTGCCGGTGTTGGGATTATCATCTCTATTATAGGGACTTTCCTTGTGAAAATAAATAATAAGAATGCAAAAGAAGCTGAGGTTCAAAAAGCTTTGAATATTGGAAACTGGGTTTCTATAGCTTTGGTAGCAGTTGCCTGTTTCTTTTTGGTAAGATGGATGTTACCTGAAAACACAATGACCATGCGCTTTTTTGTAGGTGGAGCTGAAGGTTATGAGCTTAACACCATTTCTTCTATGCGGGTATTTTATGCAACCTTAGTAGGACTTGGAGTAGGTGGACTTATATCTGCAGTAACCGAATATTATACAGGACTTGGAAAAAAACCAGTGATGTCTATTGTTCAAAATTCCAGTACCGGAGCGGGAACCAATATAATAGCAGGTTTGGCTACAGGAATGATCTCTACATTTGCCTCAATCTTACTTTTTGCAAGTGCAATCGTTGCTTCTTATGCTTTGGCAGGATTTTACGGGGTAGCTTTGGCCGCTTCAGCAATGATGGCTACTACAGCTATGCAATTGGCTATCGATGCTTTTGGACCTATTTCTGACAATGCCGGTGGAATTGCTGAGATGAGTGAATTGCCAAGTGAAGTTCGGGAACGAACAGATATTTTAGATTCTGTTGGAAACACTACAGCTGCAACAGGAAAGGGTTTTGCAATCGCTTCTGCAGCATTGACTTCCCTGGCGCTTTTTGCCGCTTATGTAACCTTAACAGGGATAGACGGGATCAATATCTTTAAAGCTCCTGTATTGGCGATGTTGTTTGTGGGAGGAATGGTACCTGTAGTATTTTCAGCTTTGGCTATGAAATCTGTAGGGAAAGCAGCCATGAAGATGGTAGAGGAAGTACGCCGTCAGTTCAGAGATATCCCCGGGATAATGGAAGGTACGGGAAAACCGGAATACGATAAATGTGTCGCAATTTCTACTGATGCCGCATTGAAAGAAATGCGCTTACCAGGATTGTTGACTATAGGTTTCCCTATTGCAATCGCACTTGTGCCGATGCTTTTTGGCTATGAAAATTTATTGATTGCCGAAATGCTTGGAGGTTATATGGCCGGAGTAACCGTGAGTGGTGTTCTTTGGGCAATATTCCAAAACAATGCAGGTGGTGCCTGGGATAATGCCAAAAAATCATTTGAAGCTGGGGTAATGATCAACGGGGAGCTGACTTACAAAGGCTCTGAGGCTCACAAAGCAGCCGTAACCGGAGATACAGTTGGAGATCCGTTTAAAGACACTTCAGGTCCATCTATGAACATCCTGATCAAACTTACCTGTTTGATAGGCTTGGTGCTTGCTCCAATTTTGGGAGGACATGCCATAGAGAATGTTCCAAATGCTCCTGCAGATGCAACAATAATTGAAATGAGCGAGACTGAAACACAATCAATTTCAAAGGAAGTTCAGGTAATTATGTCTTTAGAAGGGGAGGAAACTGTTGCGAAAGTTTCGATAACCACCACAGAGAACGGAAAAACCGATGTTGTTGAGAAAATCTTTAGAGGTACCAAAGCTGAGGTTGAAGCTCAAATTGAGCAATTATAAAATAATTCAGTATTAAAATTTATAAAAAAATCTTCGTCGTAATGGCGGAGATTTTTTGTTTAATAGTACTTTCGGAAAAAGTGAGGGCAACTAAAATTAAAACTGTAGATGTTAAAACGATTTAAGAAGATTTTTGGGGTATATAGAAATATTGAAAATGTCTTAATCACTCCTTACCGAAGTTATGGAACACAGTCACATATTTATTTATTAGGCCGTGCCCTGGATGATGTGCCACTTAAGATCGTCGAAGATCAATCCTTTTCAAAAACCTTGAAAAACACCTATAAACAGTTTGATAGTTTTGAAATTCCCGATGCTGAAATTGAATTAAACATACCCGGAATTTTGAGTTTAACAACTAAGACTGATGTTGAAGGCTTTTTTTTATTCGACCAAAGCATTTCAAATGATCTTTCTGTTATTGCCAATGAAGAGGGTTGGGTAACGGTGGATCTATACTATAAAAAGGAGCTTGGAAAACAAACTAACCTGGTAAAGGATTATTTCCAGGGAGAACTCTTAATTCCTGATGCAGAAGCTGAATATGGCGTTATTAGCGATATAGACGATACGATTTTGCGTACAGGAGTCACATCTTTCTTAAAATGGAGGTTGCTTAAAAATTCGCTTCTAACCAATGCCTATAATAGAATTCCATTTAAAGGTGCACCCGAACTTTACCAAAAACTCCATCTTGGAAGAAACGGAAACAATAAAAACCCCGTGTTTTATATCAGCAATAGTCCGTGGAATTTATATAAATATCTCAAATTGTTCCTAGATTTCAATAAATTTCCTAAAGGGCCCATTTTGCTGAGAAATTTCAGGACACCTTTTGATCGGTCTCTGAAACCAGAGAAACCCCATAAACAGAAGGAAATAATCAATATTTTAAAAACCTATCCCGATTTAAAATTCATTCTTATTGGAGATAGCGGGGAACACGATGCAAGTATTTATACCGATATTGCAGTTCAGTTTCCGGATAGGATTTTGGCAATTTATTTAAGGAGCGTTAATCATAAGCGCCAAATGCAAAGGGTGCAGAGTATCGTAGACGACTTTCAAACCACTCCTGTTTTAATGACAGCATCTTCAAAAGAAGCAGAGGAACACGCCAGGAAAAACAACTTCATTTAACTTTTACTGTCAATATCGGTTTTCCCTGGCATCGTGCCAAAAACCATATCCCAGAATGGAGA
>JBDNHN010000169.1:0-8429 GCA_041688725.1 Gillisia sp. | reverse complement strand
TCTGACGGACTACTGGCACCAAAAGATTGGTTAAACGAGTTTACAATGTAATAATCAATCCTATTTCTACCCATTGTTGAACTTAAATCAAAATCCCATTTGTTAAAGGTTGTTTTTAATCCAAGGGCAACGGTATAATCATTTATTTGAGGGGCCATTTCGGCTTGGAAAAAGTCGGTATCCGGATAGATTTGTTCAAAACCGCTCACCCAATACGGCACTCTGGCGAACTGAGGTGCGGAACCACTTCTGTTTGCGAGCGTCCCGAAAGAATATATCTCGGTATTAGTATCTTCATCCAGCATATAACCTGTGTTGTACACAAAATTAGTGATGGTCATATCCGGAGCTCCTACTTCAAATCCGGCACTTGGATTTCTCTGTAAGAATCCTTCAAGATCAGAGGTTGAAAAGTCTGTGTCGTCTGAAATCCCCCAATAATTGGCTTCATCTTCAACACTGGTAATCGTCCCTGCTCTTTGTGATCTTTTTTGTTCAAAATAGTTAAAGGTGAAATTAGCATAACCTTTATCTGCTATTTTAACGCCGAAACCTGTTTCTATTTGATACTGCTCCCCATCACCTTCAGTAGTAACACTATAGTTGGTATTTATAAATGGATCTGAATCTTTTTTAAGCACAAGATTAATAACTCCCGCAACTGCATCAGAGCCATACTGTGCGGCTGCACCATCCCTTAAAATCTCAACGCGTTCCAGAGCGGCAGATGGCACCGATTTCATATCGACTCCTACCTCACCACGCCCCGGGGTAACGTAACTATAAACAAGTGCACTGGCATTTTTTCGTTTTCCGTTTACCAAAACCAGAGTTCTGCTTGGGAAAAGACCTCTTAAATCTGCAGGGCTAAAGTGAGCTGCGGCATCAGAAATAGGTTGTTGGGTAGAATTATATGAAGGCACTTTAAACATCAGTTGTTGATCTAAAGTTCCTTTTCCTGTTTGTTTTAGTTCGCTGGCCTGAATGTTATCTACCGGCACAGGGGAATCAAAAGCGGTTCTTGGCTTCCCGCGGCTACCTACCACAACCACATCATCCAATTTCGCGGCGGCTTCATCCATAGTGATGTTAATGGTCTTTTTACCCGTAATATCCACTTCCATGGTTTTATAACCAATAAAAGATATTTCCAGAATGTTTTTTCCTTCCGGTATGCTAAGGGTGAATTTACCGTCAAAATCGGTTTGGGTCCCAACACTCATACCCTTCACTATTACATTTGCTCCCGGCAATAAGGTGCCATTGTTATCCTTCACAATGCCCGTAATTTCCCGCTCTTGTTTAGCTTTGGATTCGGATACTGTTTCCTTTTCAGAAAGGATTATCTGTTTCCCAAGAATTTCAAAGGAAACTTTGGTGTTTTGGAAAAGCCGATTTAAAACAATTTCAGCCGACTCTTTGTCAGCGAATACCGAGACTTTTTGAGCAGTATTTACGTCGTTGTTTTTGTAAAAGAAATTGTAATCTGACTGATCTTTTATCTCTCTCAACACTTTATTAAGCGAAACCTCAGTAAAATTAAATTCCAACTGTTCCTGTGAGTTCTCTGTTTTTGCGCTCATTTGAAAGATGCCAAACAATAGAAGAACCAGGGAAATTTTCATCTTTAAACCCCCTGACACCCATGAATGGAATGTTTTTGCGGATAAATTAATTAAGTTTTTTGTTCTCATAATTTTTGTTGTTTTTGGTTAATTAAACTTGAAAATTGTCGAAATTGAAAATGTTGTTCCAGATTCTCTGTTTTTAATAAATTGTTATGGTTTTGTTTTCAATTTTATATCTGAAATCCAGTCGGGATGAGAAGGTTTTAATAATATCTTCGATACCTTCTTTATCAAATTCTCCGGTGAATCGTTCATTCTCCAGCTCGGGTATTTGGTTTATAATACTCACATTGTAAGCGCGTTCAAATTTTAGGATCAGGTCTTTAAAAGCTTCATTTCTAAACACAACTTTATTATCCATCCAGGAGGTAAAATCGGTTGTATTTACTTTGAAAGCTTCCAGTTTTTCAGTGTTTTTATTGAACGCGGCCTGGTAACTGGGTTTTAGAATTAATTCCGCAATTGAATCCCTTGAATTATTGATCTTTACTGCACCTTCCACAAGGGTTGTGCTTATTTGATCACTACTCGCATAAGACGACACGTTAAACCGTGTACCCAAAACCTCAATCTCCAGATCATTGGATTTTACAATAAAGGCTTGATCTTTATTATGCGCGACTTCGAAGAAGGCTTCTCCATCCAGATCGACCGTCCGGGTATCTTCTGAAGCTAAAAATTTTTGAGGAAATCTGATTTTGGTGTCTGCATTGAGCCAAACTTTTGTGCCATCAGAGAGGATGATTTTAAAGATTTTTCCTCGGGGAACAATTAAGGAATTGTAGACTAATTTTTCGCCTGGTTTATTTTCTTTGAGATAACTCAATTGTTCTTCCTTATCGGGAACTATATTTTCAGAGCCGTCCTCTTTAATAAGGATTATTTTATCGCTAAATTCTGACTTTGATGTTTCTTCAACAATACCATCACCATTCAATTTTGAGGACTTTCCGGAATCTGAAACCCATAAAAAAGACAACAATCCCAAAATAAAAACAGCTGCGTATTTAAAATATTTATTGATTTGAAAAGGATTTTGATTCTTTTCGGGCAGCTTATTAATTTTCCTTTTTAATATTTCAAAAGCTTTATTTGGTTTGAACTGATCGGTCTCTTCATAAGTATAATTCCATAATTTAACTTGTTCTATAAAAATCTTTTTGTTAGTTTCGTTTTTCTCAACCCAATTTAAAAGCTCTATTTCTTCCTTTTCGGAAGAATTTGCATTGAGGTATTTTTGAGTTAATGCTAACATTTATCTATTTTTAGCCGTGCTATTCATAGTTATGACGTAACTTTTCCGAAATACCCCTATATATTTTCACATTATTTTAATTATTACAAAAAAAAAACAATATTACCTCAAAAAAAATTATACCAACTTTAAAAAACGTCGCCCTCTTAATAAAGGACTTAGCTGCTTTTGAAAGGTTATTTATTAAGAATCATAAGAAGCTTTGCGGGTATGTGCTTAAATTATCGGGGAATCCGGATCTTGCAGAAGATGTGGTTCAGGAAGTTTTTATAAAATTGTGGGAGTCCAGAACGGAACTGAGAATAAAAACTTCAGCTAAAAGCTATCTCTTCAAAGCTTGCCACAATAAGTTTATAGAAAAAATGAGAGAATCAACAAAGGAAACCACCCTTCTGGAAACCTTAAAATGGGATACTTTAAGCAAGCTTCAGCCTGAAGAGGGAACAGGCGATAACCAAAAAGCTGAGATTATTAATGTGGCCATTGAAGAATTATCGCCTAAATGCAGGGAAGCCTTTCTATTGAGCAGATATAATCAACTTAAATATAAAGAAATCGCCGAGGTAATGGGAATATCGGTTAAAACGGTAGAAATTCATATCTCAAAAGCCCTGTCACAATTGCGTCAAGCCGCTGCACTCCTGCTGCCTCTCTCTTTCGTTTTAATTTCCGGATTTTATTGATGGTATATTCTGCTTGGTAAATAATATAAAAACATCCATTTGGTTGGATTTTTGACAAATTAATAATTTCCTACTTTTGCGCCTATGGCAATAAATCGGAAATTAGAGAACAGCGAACTGGATCGCAAAAGCGTAGAAGAATTTAAAGATGCTGCGAAAACGCCCATTATCGTGATTTTGGACAATATCAGGAGTTTAAACAATATAGGCTCGGTATTTCGCAGTTGTGATGCTTTTTTGATCCAAAAAATATATCTGTGTGGCTTTACCGCACAGCCGCCGCATAAAGACATTCACAAAACCGCATTAGGTGCCACCGAAACCGTAGCCTGGGAATACGTGGAAAACACTTTGGAGGTGGTAAAAAAACTACAAGCCGAAAATACAGAAGTGTACGCTGTAGAACAGGCCGAAAATGCGACCATGTTGAATGAATTCTTTCCGAAAAAAGGCAAAACCTACGCGGTGATCTTTGGCAATGAAGTAAAAGGCGTGCAACAGGAAGTGGTGACAGCAAGTAATGGCGTTTTGGAAATTCCACAGCTGGGAAGCAAACATTCCCTAAATATCGCGGTGAGCGCCGGAATCGTTTTGTGGGATTTATTTTCGAAGCCCCCCCAACCCCCGAAGGGGGAGTAAGTATTCCCAATTAATCCGATTGAAATATCATACAAGATTAATTGTTTTTGGTTCCGCCATTGTGGCAAATAATCATGTAATCTATCAGATGTTCAAATTACCACAAAAACACTTATGTTGAATTGAAAAATCATTTCAGCATTTAAACTCCGAAAATATTTAGACAAATTATCCATTGCATCTGGACTTCAATCAGGGGATAACAGAAATAAAATGAACTTTAGCCCCTATGTTTTATGATAACTCACCCTTTTAGAGCTGTGGCTTTAATCCCCTTTGGGGGTTGGGGGGACAATTTCCTCCAAAATCGATAAATAATCCGGGCGGTGGTTTATAAAATCCTTGTCGGAAATATCTATGATCTGCACTTTGATATTGGTTTGTGATTTTATGTAAGCCAGATAGCTCTGATTTATTTTTGCCAAATAATCGGGTTGGATCTTTTGTTCGTAATCCCGGCCACGTTTTTTGATGTTTTCCAGCAACCGCTCTGTGTTTTGATAGAGATAAATATACAGATCGGGTTTTACCAGTTCTTTGTAAATAATACTGAAAAGCTTATTATACAAAGCATATTCATCCTCCTGCAGGGTGATTTTGGCAAAAATAAGCGATTTAAAAACATCGTAATCTGAAACCACAAAATCTGTAAACAGATCGTATTGCGATAAATCGTCTGAAAGTTGCTGATAGCGATCGGCCAGAAACGACATTTCCAGTGGAAATGCATAACGATGCTGGTCTTCGTAAAATTTTGGAAGGAATGGATTGTCTTTAAATCGTTCCAGGATCAATTTGGCATTAAAATCTTCAGAGATCATACTTGCCAGGCTGGTTTTTCCGGCACCGATATTTCCTTCAACAGCTATATAATTAAGCCCCGTAAAGCTGTAATTTTTAGAAGGATTTTTCAGACTGTCCGAAATGGGTGTAATTCCCACAGTATCCTTCGTCTCTTTTAAAAGTTGAGAAATACTTCGTTCTAGTATAGGGTGGATCACTTCACCGGCAATATCGACAAGTGGCACCAACACAAATATCCTGTTTTGCATTTCCGGATGCGGTAATTTCAGGCTTTCGCAATCGACTATTTCATCCTCCATCATCAAAATATCCAAATCTATAGTTCTGTTTTGATATTCTTTTGAAATACTTCTCGAACGCCCCAATTCGTTTTCAATATCCAGTAATTTATTCAGCAGTTTTTTAGACGCAAACCGTGATCTTACAGTTGCACAGGCATTTAAAAAAGCGCTCCCCTCAAAACCCCAGGCAGGAGTTTCATAAACTTTTGAGATTTGCTGAATTTCACCAACATTCGTATGAATTTTATCTATTGCAAATTGCAACAATTCCAACCGGTTTCCCTGATTGCTTCCAAGGGCGATATAATAGTTTTTAAGTGGATTCAAAACAGCTTTAAGAAAATAGAAGAGAATTAATTAATTTCACAGCAAATTAAGGAAAACAAACTAACATAAACTTAACTTTGTTAGGAAGTGTTCAAAAAAATTAGCAAATAAATATTCAAAAATCAGGTTTTGAGGCAGGAAATTTATTTTATTTTGATTCAGAAAAGCAAGCACTTGAAAATCTGATAATTACCGGAATTTTTGAAATAAAATGGCATAATTATGGACAACAGCCTTAATTGAAAAAATTATACTGAAATGAAAAAATGGTTTAAAATAGTTGGGGCAGTCCTTTTGTTAATTGTTATACTCCTGATCGCCGCCCCTTTTGTGTTTGAGGCACAGTTGAAGGATCTGGTAAAAAAAGGGGTTAACAACAATCTAAATGCCGAGGTGGAGTTTAGTGATCTGGACCTCACTTTATTTAGAAGTTTCCCTCAGGCAACACTGGTTTTAAAAGACATAAGCGTAATTAACAAAGCGCCATTTGCCGGAGACACCCTAGTCTTAAGCGAAGAAATTTTACTAAAAATGTCCATTAAAGAACTTTTTAAGAGCAGCAGTCAACCCAAAAAAATAGACGAATTAAAGCTGAATAAGGCTTTTGTGAACATAAAAGTCGATTCACTTGGGAATAATAATTATGATATTAGTATTAAAGATGCCGTTTCTAAATCTGGCGATACCATATCAAATCCGTTCAAATTGGACCTTCAACATTACGAGATCAATAATTCCAGGCTGAACTATTTTGATGAAGGCCAGAAACTCAGTCTGAAGTTGGAGGAATTAAACACTTGGGGCACCGGGGATTTTTCCCTTCAGCTTTCTGAACTGAAGACTGAAACAAATTCCCTTGTTTCCCTGGATTATGATGGGGTCAATTATTTAAACCGAAATAAAGTCGCACTGGATGCTGTCATTCAGATAGATCTGAACAATTCAAAATATACATTTCTCAAAAATGAAGCTACTATCAACCAGTTAGGGCTAACTTTTGACGGATTTATTAAGGTGAACGAAAACAATAACGAAATTGATTTGAGTTTTAAAACTCCATCTTCCTCTTTCAAAAACTTTCTGGCTGTAATTCCTGAAACTTATGCCAAAAACATTGAAAATGTGGAAACCAGTGGCGATTTTGTAGTAAACGGAACAGTTAAAGGAATTGTTGACGAAACCTATATTCCTAAAATGAACATTAAAATCAGCTCCGGCAATGCTTCTTTTAAATACCCCGATTTGCCGAAAAGTGTGCAGGACATCAATATAAATGCGGTAATTGTAAACGAAACCGGCCTGGTGGAGGACACTTTTCTCAATATTGATAAAATGAGTTTCAGGATAGACCAGGATGTATTTTCCGGAAACGGAAATATTAAAAACCTAACCGGGAACCAATTGGTGAATATGGCGTTTAAGGGCACTGTAAATCTTGCAAATATCAAAAAGGCCTATCCCCTGGAGCTGAAACAAGACCTCAACGGAATTTTAACCGCCGATATTAAAACCTCTTTTGACATGAATTCGATTGAAAAAGAGCAATATCAGAATGTGAACAGCAGCGGAAATGCAAGCATTCGGGATCTCAGTTATAAATCCCCGGAAATTCCCAATGAAGTGAAGATCTCAAGTGCAAGTTTTAATTTCAATCAGGGAAACGTTCGTGTACCGGAACTCAATTTAACTACCGGAAAAACGGATATCAGGGCTTCAGGAAATATTCAGAATTTTATGGGTTTTTTGTTTACCGATCAAAATTTGAAAGGGAACTTTGTGGTGAACTCCAACACTTTTTCTGTAAATGATTTTAGAATCGCAGAAACTTCAGAAATCACAGAAAAGACCACAGAAAAAAAGATCGATGTGCCAACAGGGAAAGAAGCTGTTAAGATCCCTTCATTCCTGGATACAGAAATGACTTTTACAGTAAACTGGGTGCATTATGACAACCTGGTTTTAAATAATGTAAAAGGAAAGCTTCTCATAGCCGATGAAACGGCGACTTTTCAAAATGTGACTTCCAACATTTTTGACGGCACAATCGCTTTAAACGGAAATGTTTCCACCAAAAATCCGGTATCTACCTTTAAAATGGACCTTAATTTAAATGCTCTTGATATTGCAAAATCTTTTGAAGGATTAAAACTTTTACAGGCTTTGGCGCCAATTGCTGTTGCTTTGGATGGGAAACTCCAGACACAAATGAATTTATCGGGAAATTTAAACGAGGATCTAACACCTCAACTCACAAGCCTCATGGGGAATGCCCTTGCCGAAATTTTAACGGCCAAGGTACAACCGGAGAAACTCGCTTTATTTTCAAAACTTGATGA
The DNA here is from genome assembly GCA_041688725.1 of Gillisia sp. Classification (GTDB taxonomy): domain Bacteria; phylum Bacteroidota; class Bacteroidia; order Flavobacteriales; family Flavobacteriaceae; genus Gillisia. The sequence continues at coordinate 476 of JBDNHN010000169.1, read as the reverse complement.
CCAACTGAATTTTTTAGATTTTAAGGATATCAATCTTGATCACCTAAAGGGAAGAATCACCTTTAAAGACGGAATGGCGGAAATAGCCCCTTTTGCCTTTAAAGTAAAAGGCATTAACATCAATGTCGCGGGAAGCCACAGTTTTGACAATAGAATGAATTACAACCTCAGCCTGGATATTCCCGCAAAAATGCTGGGAAGTGAAATTGGAGGAACACTTGCCAAATTGAGCGCAACGAATATTGAAGACATGATGGTTGCTTTGCCCATAGGTTTATCGGGGAGTTTTCAGAATCCGCAAATCAGTTTAAATACCCAGCAAGCCATCAATACCCTCACTCAAAAAATAATTGGGCAACAAAAAGAGGCTTTCACCCAAAAAGGACTTGATGCGATCTCAGATATTTTAAAAGGGGGAAAACTTCCTCCAAAAAAAGCAGACAGCGTGGCTGTAATTCCTCAGGCTCAAAAAGATT
>JBDNHN010000168.1:0-5726 GCA_041688725.1 Gillisia sp. | reverse complement strand
GATTTGCCCCGGCGATGTTGATTTATATTTACTTGCCTCCCAACAAAAGCAACTCGTTACAAACCACTTCAGTCATGTAATGTTTAATACCTTCTTTGTCGTCCCAGGAGCGGGAGGTCAATTTGCCTTCTACGGCAATTTCTTTGCCTTTGGTGACAAACTTCTCGATGATTTCCGCGGTTTTTCCCCAGGCAACCACATTGTGCCAGTCGGTGTTTTCTACTTTTTCACCTTTGGCATTGGTGTAATTTTCGTGGGTGGCGATCGAGAATTTCGCCCGTTTTTTGCCGGCATCCAGATTTGTGATTTCAGGATCTTGTCCTACTCTTCCAATCAACTGTACTTTGTTTCTAAGTGCGTTCATGATAATAAATTTTAAGGTTAAACAGTTAATACTATTGAATCTTATGATCCAACGGTACAAACATAGAACAGCACTTAAATTGGATTCGGTTTCTAATTATTTACTTTCGTTTAAAATCGTTTGCAAGCGTTTGTTGTCGGTTATAGGCTGATGATTTGAAATGTATTTGATTGATGTTCAGTTGTTTATAATAAAATAAAAATAAAAAAAGTTGAGAATAAATCTAAGAGGAATAAATGGTTGAATCATTTTCACCGGGAATTTATCATTAAAGCCCAAGATTAAAAACCTGGACTTTGGGAGATTGGTAAATATTTTCATCTTCGATAGGGTATTAAAAATGATTTCTTGGTTGATTATTTATTCGACAATGAAAATGTTCTCAAATTGCATTCTATTAGCCCAAATGAAAATATTTCTCTTTTAGTATTCAAAAAAACAATAACTTTAGAAAAATAGAGCCAGTATTGAATTAAAAATCTGAGTTGAAAATTTTGAAAAAAAACCGGTCTTTTATTTTTTCTAAAACTTAAAGTAAGCTGAATTCTGAAATTAAAATGTTTAAAAATTAAAAAAATCGGTAATTATTGGCTTTTGAATGCGACTTAAAAAAAGAATTTTAACCAATTAATTATGAAAAATAAATTTACCGGCTTGAAAGCCGTCTACGTAAACTGCACTTTAAAAAAATCTCCCGCAAAAAGTCACACTCGTGATTTAATGGATGTTTCGGTTAAAATTATGGAATCTGAAGGGGTGGAAGTTGAAATCATACGTTTAGCAGATTTTGCGGTACCAGTAGGAGTCCAACCCGATATGACCAAAGAGGGCGAATCGCAAGATGACTGGCCAAAACTCTACAAAAAAGTAATTGCCGCAGATATTCTGGTAATAGGTACTCCCATTTGGCTGGGAGAGCGTTCTTCTGTCGCTTCAAAGTTAATTGAGCGTTTATATGCCATGAGTGCATATCAAAACGACAAAGGCCAATATGTATATTACGGAAAAGTTGGTGGTTGCATAATCACCGGAAATGAAGATGGAGTAAAGCATTGTGCTATGGGAATTCTATATGCGCTTCAACATTTGGGGTACAGTATTCCGCCCCAAGCCGATGCCGGTTGGATCGGGGAAGTAGGCCCTGGCCCCAGTTATGGTGATGCCGAATGGAATGGAGAAAAGAAAAATCCACCTGTAGGCTATGATTCAGAATTTACAAACCGGAATACTACGTTTATGACCTATAACCTGATGCATCTGGCAAAAATCTTGAAAGAAGCGGGTGGTTACCCTTCGTATGGCAATTCCAGGACAGCCTGGGATGATGGCTCGAGGTGGAATTTTGAAAATCCTGAATATAGATAGAAATTTATAAAACCAACCAAAACTTCAAATCATGCTTTTATAAACCGATTATGCCCTGCTTTTTCTCAGAATAATTATAGCGATTCTGTTATTTTCAAGCGGAGTGCAATCTATATGAAAATAAACGTCTGGAATACCGGATTTATACTGAAGAAGGCTTTGGATGGTACTATGACCTCTAAATTCTATTGGACGCTTTAGTAATTTTTTACCACCGCCGGAGGTGCTTTAGTAATCCTTTAAAACTGAATCTTTTTTAAAATTATATATATGGCTAAAAATGTATCTGAGCAATTATTGGATATTCTGGTAAGCGTTGGCGTAGAACACGTATACGGAGTTATGGGTGATGCCCTTAACTTCTTTGTAAAAGCGATTGAAGAACGTGAAGATGTTGACTGGATTGGAATGAAGCATGAAGGGAATGCTTCTTATGCAGCCTTTGGTCAAAGTCAGACATCCGGGAAATTAGGTGTTTGTGCCGGAACGGTAGGGCCAGGAGCCCTTCATTTAATCAATGGACTTTACAATGCCAAGAAGGAGCGGACCCCGGTAATTGCGATTACTGGTCAGGTAGCCCAAAGACAACAGGGCACCAACTTTTTTCAGGAGGTGGATTTAAAAAAGGTGTTTGATGATATTTGTGATTATCAGGCTATTATTAAAACACCGGAACAAGCCCCTATGGTTATTCAGCGAGCAATTAAGATTGCTTTGGCCAATAATTCGGTTTGCAGGATAGAATTACCGGCAAATGTGGCAGAAATGAAAGCCCAAAATCAACAATTTGTACATCCAATAAGAAAATATGCCTCACGTCTGGTACCCCGGGAAGAAACTGTGATAGAGGCCGCTTCACTTTTAAATAAGGCAAAAACAGTAGGTATTTTAGCAGGGGATGGTTGCCGTGAAAGTCGGGATGCCGTACTGGAGCTATCTAAAAAATTAAAAGCACCTATAACCCATAGCCTGAGGGCCAGCGATATTTTTGATCATGATACAGAGAATGTGGTTGGGCTTACCGGACTGATAGGAAATCCTGCGGGTTATAATGCGGTGATGAAGTGTGATTTGCTGCTCATGTTGGGTACAGATTTTCCCTATATTGACTTTCTGCCGCATGATACTAAAACTATTCAGGTAGATATAAGACAGGAAAATATTGGAAATAGGACAGCTGTAGCCTTAGGTGTTTGGAGCGATATCTCCTCTTTCTTAGAAATGCTTCTTCCCAAAGTACATGTAAAAGATGATACGGATTTTATTGAAAAATTGGAACAAAGTTTTAACGATTGGAGAAAAAACATGAAAGAACAGGCTTCTCCAGAACGTGATAATGAACCTTTACATCCGCAAATCTTTGCGGGTTTCGTGAATAAACATGCATCCAATGAGGCTATTTTCACGGTAGAAACTGGGACTTCGGCAATTTGGGCCGCTCACCATATTTCTTTTCATAGCCAAAGACGCTTAATTGGCTCTTTTAACCACGGTTCTATGGCAGTAGGCTTACCCTCGGCTATTGGGGCGCAATTTGCCCATCCCAATCGGGAAGTTTGGTGCCTAAGCGGAGACGGGGCTTTCAACATGGCAATGCAGGATTTTATAACAGCCGTTAAATACAATCTACCTGTAAAAGTGCTCATCTTTAACAACTCTGAACTTAGTTTTGTAAAACTGGAAATGGAACAGGTAGGATTGGCTCCAAGCCTGGATGCGTTACATCAGAGCAATGTTAATTTCGCTGAGTACGCTAGGCTATGTGGTGGGGATGGCGTGAGGGTAGAACATGCCAAGGACATTGAAGCAGCTATTATTCAGGCAAAAAACAGTAAAAAAGCATTTATTATAGACGCTGTGGTTAGTAGCGGCTCGTTATCCTTACCTCCTCATATAGGTTTTAAAGAAGCTATAGGTTTTGGAACCTCGAAATTAAAGGAAGCAGGACAGGTGATAAGCGGTGATAAAAGCCAGTGGGAAAATTTGAAAAAGGAACTGCAATCCTATTTTGATTAATTGAAATTATACTATGGAAAATAGATTTTTGGATGTACATAAAGTAGTTCATGAAATGAGTAGGGAAACCTGGAGAAATCTTAAGGATTTACATTCTTAAAAGCCCTTTCTCTTTCACATAATTCTTGGAAGGAAGACCTTTATGACCGAGGAGAAGAAATGAGAATACTCAGTGGTATAAAGCAAGAATGCGAAGTTAATATTACTGAGGTCAGGAGGAACATTCAATTAAATAATTCGTTAGTTCAATCGACTTGGGTTTTAATAGATCTAATAGGTTTTGAGAACCCTTTTGACAATCACCTCCACGTTGACAGCATATTATGTGTACTGTATATGTTTGGACTCTTCGATGCGCAAACGGGTTTAATCGATGATGAAATCAGTTCTTAAAAGTTGTCGATTTTTAAAGATCATCAGTTACAAAATAGGTAAACAAGTATTTCAGGAATTCTGAATAATGCTGAGGAGGTTTACAAAATCCGTTTAACTATTACATGGATCAAGTCATTCCATATTTAAGTAAGTAACTTCAGCTTGCCAATACAGAAAGTTATATGGATTTTTCAGGTTGGTCTGATACATACAGAACAAAAAAATAACTGAATCGACTTTTAACGCGAGGTACGCAGAAGTTGATTTTGTTTCGGCTCGAAAATCTGATTTTCCAACATAAATGGAATAATGATTTTGTAAATCTCAATGAGTTTAAATTGAGAGAGTTTTTTGTGGAGGCTCTAGAAATAATCAACAACAATTTGGAACCTCTAAAATGAAACAAAACTTCTACCAATTACCTAAAAGAGTCATATTCTAATAAAATAAAGAATCCCGCAAAATGCGGGATTCTTTTGAAAATCATTCATTTTTAACTCTCAATTAATTATACTCATGGTGACTGCTTCATTTAAATTACCACCTGAACTGATTTTCAAGTTCCTTTTTCTACCATCATTCATAATTCGAATTTTATAGGTTTTTTCAACATTCTTTTGATCATCGTAATCTACAGTATAGACTACTTTTAAAAAGTTGCTGTTTGGATATTGCCTTAACACTGATTTGATCGTATTTTTAGGAAGTTTAACATCCTTGTAGCGTTCTGAAGTTTTTAAGATTTTTCCATTGCTGTCATAATCAGCAATGATATAACCATGGGATCCTTTAAAGAGAACTTGGAAGGATTCTTTACGGCCATCAAATTCAACTAAGCCCTTAACATCAAAAACAGAAGCTTCATTCTCCAAGAATATTACATGATCTGACAATGTTTTGTCCTGTACTTTTTCAAGATAATTAAGGTTAACATTAGATACTACAACACCCTCTAATTGTACTTCTTCAACCTCACTGTTAGTGTTTTGTGAGAAACCTAGGCTGGTAAGACCTAATACGAATAAACCGATTACTAAATTTTTCATGACTTATAATTTTTAAAAATTAATAAATAATGTTGAAGCAAAGATGGCGCATAGAAGCAAGCACTACTTAACAGTCATGTTGTAATTGATTTAAAGTTTATTTTGAAGTGTTTTACACATAATTTAAATACTATAAATTATGTTGCATATTGAATGATAAATGGATAATTCAACTAAAAAAATGCAAGGGAATGCACATATTGAGATCATAGTTTCATTTAGAAAAGATTATTTAACAATCTGGGAATCCGATTTTATTACAGAGTACCTTGTACCTTGGATCGTTCTTAAGCATTAATAAATTGGGGTCTGCCTTTAACCAAATTAAATCCACTTCATGTTTTTTATAGGCTTTGTCAAGCCATTTAAAAGCTTCATCATTTTTTCCAAGACGCGCATAATAGTGTGCTAAAAACACATTTATTTCAGGTTCACCTTTATTGGTTCGGTCTATAACCTCATTTAAATATTCCAGGGACTTCTCCTCATTGCCAAGATAATGATAGGCTATGGCGAGGTGAACTAGCATAGAGGAATACCGTTTATCTGAAATTTGTAAT
>JBDNHN010000167.1:0-6025 GCA_041688725.1 Gillisia sp. | reverse complement strand
TTTTTCGTCTTTGAATTTTATACTACCCGTATTAAAAAATGCTTTTCCAATGCATTCTTCCGCCAATATTGGGGATAATGATGATACCGCTATTTTCTTTGGACTTTCAGGAACCGGGAAAACCACCTTGTCTGCAGATCCGAAAAGGAAATTAATAGGAGATGATGAACATTGCTGGACCAAAGAAAATATTATTTTTAACATTGAAGGTGGCTGTTATGCCAAAGTAATTAATCTTTCAGGGGAAAATGAACCTGATATTTACAATGCCATTAAGCCGGGTGCTTTATTGGAAAATGTAATTTTGGATAAAGAGGGAAATGTAGATTTTGAAGACACCAGTATTACTCAAAACACACGGGTTAGTTATCCTATTTATCATATAAATAATATAGCTACGCCCTCTATTGGTAAAAATCCAAAAAACATATTTTTTCTTACCGCCGATGCTTTTGGGGTATTGCCTCCTATTAGCAAACTTACACCGGGGCAAGCAGCCTATCACTTTATAAGTGGTTATACTGCTAAGGTTGCAGGAACTGAAGATGGAATAAATGAGCCAACACCAAATTTCTCCGCTTGTTTTGGCGCACCTTTTATGCCATTGCACCCAACCAGATATGCAGAGATGTTGAGTGAAAAAATGCAAGGTGCCAAAGTGAATGTATGGTTGGTAAATACCGGTTGGACCGGTGGCCCATACGGTACGGGAAGCAGAATGAAGTTGAAATATACCAGGGCAATGATAGACGCTGCTTTGGAAGGTAAATTAGATGATGTAGCATATACCCTACATCCGGTTTTTGGTTTACAAATGCCTGAAGAATGTGAAAATGTGCCAGATAAAATCTTAAACCCGGTAAACACCTGGGGAAATAAAGATAATTACGATGCGAAAGCCAGAGAACTGGCGAATTCTTTTAAATCAAACTTCAAGAAATTTGAAGAATATGCCAATAAGGAAATCCTTTCCGGGGGTCCGTTGATTTAGGTAGAATATATTTTTAAATAAAAAGGCCGATAATTATTAAAATAATTATCGGCCTTTTTATTTTCGATGAGTTGATCTTTATTTCTTATTAGTTTCTTTAATGTATTTATGAAGTGCCATCGTCATGGATGGAGTATCCGGTGTTGGGGCCATAATGTTTACTGTAAGACCATGATCTTTGGCGGCTTTTACGGTTGTATTTCCAAACACGGCGATTCTTGTTTCTTTTTGTTCAAAATCAGGGAAGTTTTTAAAAAGTGATGTAATTCCACTCGGGCTAAAAAACACCAGGATATCATAATACACATCCCTTAAATGAGTGAGATCACTTACCATGGTCTTATAAAAAACAGCTTGTTTCCAATTGACACCCAATTTATTCAACGTCTTTGGAATATCTGGTTTCAACATATCCGAGGTAGGCAATAAAAACTTTTCGTTTTTATATTTTTTAATAAATGGAGCCAGATCCGAAAAATTTCGTTTCCCAACATATATTTTCCGTTTTCTGTACACAACATATTTTTGAAGATAGTAGGCGACGGCTTCGCTTAAGCAAAAATATTTGAGAGTTTCAGGAACCTTAAAACGCATCTCCTCCGCAATCCTGAAAAAGTGATCTACAGAGTGCCTACTGGTTAAAATAATCGCAGTATAATTAGTAAGATCTATTTTCTGTTGTCTTACATCTTTAGAGGAAACTCCTTCAATATGGATAAAGGGAATGAAATCAATTTTTACTCGTTGTGATTCTTCTAGGTCAAAATAAGGTGAACTTTCTATTTTTGGTTCCGGTTGAGAAATCAAAATTGTTTTCACTTTCATATGATGTAGGTTTTATTACCCCTTAGCTTGTTGTAATTAGCTTATGTAAAATAATATACGGGGTGATTTCAAGCGCACAAAGGTACAAAATAATATAGAACCAATAGCTTGCCACTTGTTCTTCATTTTTAATAATAATGCGTACAAAAGTTAAAATCATTGCCATAATAAAGAGTCCTGAAATTATATATAATAACACATTATTCAAATTATCGGTATAAACTAAGAATATCGAAACAGGAAACAACATTATAGAGATGAAATTGCGATAAGTATGCTTTTGGAACAAATAGTGATCTATATAATCATCTATATCAAAAATATTGGCAATAATTTTTTCGACGAAAATTTTTAACAATACAAAAAAACTGTAACCTGTAATAATGCGCAATAAGATCATCCCGGCATCTTCGATATTGGAAGGCACAAAAGCGCGGTATAAAATAAACAGGAACATTGAAATACTGAGAATATGAATAATGAGCATCAGGACATTAAAGCCAAACAGCGCTTTGTGTTCCCTTGATTTAATCACCATATATTTCCCTGAGGTGACCAGGGAAACAAAATCCTCAAACCTGGGTTGAAACATTTTTTTTGCCAGGACCAATAACAATAGCACCAACAAAATAATCAAGGTCAATAAATCGTTTGCATTGGTATATCTTTCTATGGCTTCCAAATATAAAGTTTTCACAAAGGTATAATAATCGAGGTAAATGATGAAAGTTAATTGGAGTTGCTAAGCTCAAAAATAGTTACATTTGTGCAAAATTCAAGGCATGTCCAATGGGATTATTATTATACCCACTTATAATGAAATTGAAAACATTGAGCGTTTAATAAGGAATATTTTTTCCTTACAACGCAAGTTTCATATTTTGGTGGTGGACGATAATTCTCCTGATGGCACTGGCTTAAAGGTGAAATCTTTACAAACAGAATTTTTTGGTTCTTTGTTTTTAGAGGAGAGAAAGGGAAAATTAGGTCTGGGCACTGCATATATTCACGGTTTTAAATGGGCCCTGAATAGAAAATACGAATATATTTTTGAGATGGATGCCGATTTCTCTCACAACCCGAATGACCTTATCAGGTTATATAACGCCTGTAAAAAAAATGGAGCCGATATGGCAATAGGTTCCCGTTATGCAACGGGTGTAAATGTGATTAACTGGCCAATGAGCAGGGTGCTGTTGTCCTGGCTGGCTTCAAAATATGTGCGGGTGGTTACCGGAATGGATATTCACGATACTACTGCCGGATTTGTTTGTTATAATCGAAAAGTGCTGGAAACAATAAATTTGGACAAGATCCGCTTTGTAGGATATGCTTTTCAAATTGAAATGAAATTTATGGCACATTTGCTAAACTTTGATATAAAGGAAATTCCTGTAATATTTACCGACAGAACTAGAGGAACTTCAAAAATGAGCGGGGGAATAATATCTGAAGCCGTATTTGGTGTAATTAATATGAAATTAAAAAGTCTTTTTAATAAGATGTCAACATAATGAAGAAGGTTTTAATTAAAAATGCACGTATCGTTAACGAAGGGACAATCACTGAAGGTGATGTTTTTATTGTAGATGGAATTATAGCTGAAATTGCCGATAGCATTAGCGCAAAATCTCCCGATATGATGATAATTGATGCGGAGGGGAATTATCTGTTGCCCGGGTTAATAGATGATCAGGTCCATTTTAGGGAACCGGGACTAACCCATAAAGAAACTATAGAAACAGGGTCCCGTGCCGCAGTTGCAGGCGGAATTACCTCTTTTATAGAAATGCCCAATACACTTCCGCAAACTACAACCATAGAGCGGTTGCAGGAAAAGTTTAATTTGGCAAAAGAATCTTCTTATGCCAATTACTCCTTTATGTTTGGAGGTACAAACGATAATCTGGAAGAAATTTTAAAGGTTGATCCCAAAACAACGGCTGCTTTAAAACTATTTTTAGGTTCTTCTACCGGTGATATGCTGGTGGATGACCCAAAAATATTAGAAGAGATCTTCATTAAATCTCCGTTGATGATTGCCGTTCATTGTGAAGATGAGACTACAATTCAAAAAAATTTAAACGAATATATAGAACGTTACGGGGATGATATTCCAATTGAGATGCATCCAAAAATAAGAAGTGAAGAAGCTTGTTACCTTTCTTCCTCCAGAGCCGTTGCGTTGGCAAAAAAAACAGGAGCAAGATTGCACGTTTTTCACCTTTCTACTGCAAAGGAAATTTCTCTTTTTGAAAATAAAAAACCTCTAAAGGACAAAAAAATAACTGCCGAAGTTTGTGTGCACCATCTTTGGTTCAACGATTCCGATTATCAGATAAAAGGAACCTTAATAAAATGGAATCCTGCGATTAAAACCAAAAATGACCAGGAAGCATTATTGCAGGGACTAATTGATAATCACATTGATGTAGTGGCTACAGATCATGCTCCACATACAAAAGAGGAAAAGAAAAATGTTTACACTAAAGCACCAAGTGGTGGACCTTTGGTGCAACATGCACTTCCTGTAATGCTTCAATTGCATCACCAGGAAAAAATTAGCCTGGAAAAAATAGTGGAAAAAATGTGTCATAATCCTGCAATTTTATATCAAATAGAAAAGCGCGGATTTATAAAAGTTGGTTACAAAGCCGATTTAGTCCTGGTGGATTTGAATGCCCCCTGGGCCGTACAACCAAGTAATACGGTATATAAATGTGGGTGGTCCCCTTTTGATGGTGTAACCTTTAAATCCAGAATTACCCATACTTTTGTCAATGGCAGGTTGGTATATAAAAATTTCCAATTCTTTCCCTTTGCCAAAGGGGCAGAACAGTTGACATTTGACAGATAAAAGAATGAAATTTAAATGGATCTCGATATTTGCAATTTTGCTGGTTTCCTGCCAAAATGTTGAGGAAATCACAAAGCCGGCTAGCCTTATTCCCGAGCAAAAAATGGTGGAGGTATTAACTGACTTGTCCATTTTGTATTCTGCTAAAAATTATAACAAGAGAATCCTGGAAGAAACCGGCTTGCCTCTTAGAACTTATTTATACGAAAAACATCAAATTGACAGCCTTCAACTCGCGCAGAGCACCGAGTATTACGCTAAAAATTACACTCAATTTAAAAAAATTTACAACCAGGTAAAATCGAATCTGGATAAAATGAAGACCGATCTGGAAGTAGTTGAGGCCGAAGAAAAGTGCGTTGAGGATTCCATCCGGAATTCTAAAGCTATCACCGATTCTTTAAGGGAATGGCCTCAGACAAATCGGAAATTAATTGACAGTATAAAATTGATACCTGCACGAAGTGAAAGGAGAATTGAATATGAGGATTAATTTCAATGTTCTTTTCTGAATATTTTACCAGTTTCAAAAATCACTTTCCTTATTGGAGTATATTCAAACGAGAATTCAGATTTTAACTTCGCGGAGCTATAATAGGAATGTTTGAACAACGATTTATAATCTTCTCGGGAAATAAGTTTTTTAGTTCCAAACAGGAAATTGGCCATAGACTGATAAATCCATCCTGTAAAGACCATCCAAGGCTTTAAGGATTTTTTTGGGGAAGGTTTTTCAATGCTTTCCGCTACAAATCCCAATGCTTCTGTAAAGCTCAAATTTTCAGCAACCACTATATATTGCTCATTTTCAATGCCTGATCCCATCACCGTGATCGCAGCGTTTACCACATCCTGTACCCCTACAAATCCAGTTGTTTTTGGAAAATGATACTTTAAACCTTCATCTATTTTCTTAAATAATTGGCCGCTGCCCGTATTCCAGAAACCCGGTCCCAATATAACTCCCGGATTCAGAATAATTGCCGGCACACCTTCCTGAGTACCTCGCCAAACTTCAATTTCGGCTCCGTGTTTTGAAATCCCGTATTCATTGTGGTATTTTTCCTGGTTCCAGGTAAAGTTTTCGGTCACAAATTTTTCGCCCAGGCTTTTGTCCATTGTAGCTATTGAACTTATGTAGCAAAGCTTTTCAATTTTAAAGGAGACACACAAATTGACTATATTGGCTGTTCCTTCAATGTTTATTTTGCGCAAAGCTTTTTCGTCAGAAGTATCAAAAGAGATCAATGCTGCACAATGGTAAACGGTGGTAATCCCTGTGAAAGCTTTGGTCAAGGCCGGAATATCATTCAGGTTGGCTTCTTTCCATTCAATTTTACCGAATAAAAAAT
>JBDNHN010000166.1:0-7292 GCA_041688725.1 Gillisia sp. | reverse complement strand
TGAACGATAAACTTTTCACTTGTCTCCCAAAAGACAAATATACAAGCCTGTGTGGCGTTGCACCAAAACTTAACATAAATTAAATAAGGAGACACTTAAATTAGTAACTTGCCGGATGAATTATCTGGCACATATTTATCTTTCCGGAGAAGACGAGCAGTTGAAAATCGGTAATTTTATAGCCGATTCTGTGAAGGGAAAAAAGTACAGTTTCTTTCCCGACAGAATTCAAGAAGGCATTATTCTGCATCGGGCCATAGATACTTATACAGATTCACATCCAGTTGTTAAAAAAAGCGTGCATAGATTATTTCCAAATTACAGCCATTACAGCGCTGTGATCGTGGATATTCTATACGATCACTTTTTGGCGGCAAACTGGGACGATTATTCCAATGTTCCTTTGGAAGAATATACCGCCGGTTTTTATGACTTACTGAATAAAAATTATGAAATATTACCGATGAGAGTACAACATTTCCTTCCATATATGATCGAGGATAATTGGCTCCTGAGTTATGCCTCTGTGGATGGTATTGGCAGGATTCTTCATCAGATGGATTATCGGACCACGAATAAATCAAATATGAAACTTGCTGTAAAGGAACTTGAACTTTACTATTCTGAATTCGGTGAAGAATTCAAAATATTTTTTAAAGACCTGGAACATTTTACTGCTGAAAAAATCAATAAACTCTAATTTCTAAAATGAAAAAAATATATATCCTCGTATTTTCCCTTCTGATTTTTTCCTGCAAAACAAAACTTCCTATTACAGATACTCCTGTTGCAAAAGAGTATGGATTAATTACAGAAAAAGCCATGGTAGTTTCCGCCAGGGCGGAAGCATCACAAATTGCTTCTGAAATCATGAAACAAGGCGGAAATGCCTTTGACGCAATGGTTGCAACAGAAATGGCGTTGGCAGTGAGCTATCCTTTTGCCGGAAGCCTGGGAGGTGGCGGATTTATGGTTTTCCGAAAAGCCGATGGTGAGATTGGAAGTTTAGATTTTAGGGAAAAAGCAGCTTTGGCCGCGACAAAAGATATGTATCTGGATGAAAATGGCAATGTAATCCCTGAAAAAAGTCAGGTGGGCTCCTTGGCAATAGGAGTCCCAGGAACGGTAGCCGGAATATTTGCGGTTCATAAAAAATTAGGTTCTCTTCCAATAAGTCAAATCCTTGCCCCAGTTATTGAATTGGCAAAAAGAGGTTATGCGGTAACTCCCGGGCAGGCCGAAAGTTTTAATTCATATAAAGAGGCATTTGACCTGGTAAACAAAACTCAAATTCTTTATGCAAAACCAATTAAAGCGGGAGACACTATAAAAAATCCTGCTTTGGCCAAAACCCTTGAAAAACTTGTCGCTAAGGGAAGAGGGGAATATTACGGCGGGGAAACCGGTCAAATACTGGTAGAGTTCATTCAGGAAAATGGTGGAATTATCACTCTGGAAGATCTTCAGAAATATGAAACCGTTTGGAGAGCACCCATCACCTTCAACTATAAAGGACTTAAGATTATTTCTATGGCACCACCATCCAGTGGTGGTGTTGCTTTGGCCCAGATTATGAAAATGATCGGAGACTTTCCAATAAAAGAATTTGGCCATAACAATATTAAAACCATACAGGTACTTACAGAGGCAGAACGCCGTGCTTATGCTGACAGAAGTTATTACCTGGGAGATACCGATTTTGTCAATGTTCCGCTGGATGTGCTTGTAAGCGATGAATATTTAAAAAACAGGATGGATAGTTTCAACTTTGATCTTGCTACTGCTTCTTCTGAACTGGAACACGGAAAAATTCCAGGTTATGAAAGCGATGAAACCACACATTATTCTATTGTGGATCAATTTGGAAATGCGATCGCGGTAACCTCAACCTTAAACGGTGCTTATGGCTCTAAACTCTATGTGGAAGAATTAGGATTTTTTCTTAATAATGAAATGGATGACTTCAGCGCTAAACCTGGAGTTCCAAATATGTTCGGACTTATAGGAGCGAAAGCAAATGCCATTGAACCGGAAAAACGAATGTTGAGTTCCATGACTCCTACTATAGTAGAGAAGAACGGAAAATTCTGGATGACAGTGGGCTCCCCCGGAGGCTCAACAATTATCACCTCTGTTTTGCAAACAATTTTAAATGTGGCAGAATTTGATATGACAATGCAGGAAGCGGTTAACGCTCCCCGATTCCATCATCAGTGGTTACCGGATGAGGTCTTGTTTGAACCAAATGCCTTTGACAAAGAATTGCTGGAAAAGCTTAAAGCCAAAGGCTATAATATAAATGAAGGGGATTCTCGTATCCTTGGAAAAGTTGACGCAATCTTAAGATTGCCCGATGGAAAACTGGAAGGTGGTGCCGATAAACGCGGAGATGATACTGCTGTTGGGTTTTAGCAGAACAAATTGATTTTCAATTGAAATTCAGGATTATTTAAAAACATTAATTAGAGATATTTAAAGATATTAAAAATGGAATTTTTTAGAATTATTGACAAAAAGGTAACACAAGAATTAATTAAAGATTCTATTCAGCCAAAAAACATAGAAAATTTTACTGAATCTATGCTTTTTCTTGAAAATTATGAAGACGATTTTATAGGCCTAACCCTCTGGGGGGAATTTAAAATTAGTTATGATAATATAAACGGAGGTGTCCGTTTTACTTTGCTAGATTGCCCGAATGCCTTGTCCTGGACAATTACTGTAGGTTTGGCTGAAGAACGTGAAAAAATCATATTACACTGCGCAATAAACCAATCCAATAAACCTGAAGAGTTTATTGAAGAAATTCAGGAATTTTTAGATGAATGGGAAACAGGTATTAAGGCTTCTTTTTAAATTAAACCTTTGGAAACTGGAAGGTTCTATAATTACCATAATGATTTTTTCTTTGGATTATCGGGGGGATATTTTATAGTATTTTACTTTTTAAAGACGTGTAAACCTATGGAATTCAATTAACTAATTAAAACTTTTTTACAAAGAAAAAGCTGTCTAGAATACTCCAGACAGCCTCCTCTATTAACACCTTCTAATTATTATCAAAATAACTAAAGGTATTTAACAAAAATCAACTTCACCAATTAGTCATCCCCCCGGTTGACAAAATTGCGAGAGTTAACTTTTTGTTGCCTTAGCGCCATATTTCCATTTACTTTTAATTCAATGGTTAATAAAAATCTATATGTAAACTCCCTAAATGGGAAACTACTTTATATCGCTAATAAAATGTTTGGGGTTTTTAATCTTGAACAAGAGATGCCTGTGGGGGGCGACAATATTTTACATAGTAAAACTAAATGTAATCCTGCCTGATTCCTATGGGGGAATTCCCTTATAATTTAATTAAACTGCCTACCGGTTAAAGCCTTAAGTCGATTAAATTATGATTAATCGCATAGATGATGCTTTCCAAAATGGTTTCAGAATTGGTTCGCTTTATAATGTTGGCGCGATGTTTTTCTATGGTTTTTGGAGAAATAAACAGTGTGTCCGAAATTTCTTTTGTTTTATAGCCTTTACATAAAAGGCCTATAATTTCTTTTTCCCTTCTGGTAAAACTAAAATCTGTGAGAAGGCTGTTTTCCATAAAACATTTTTCAACGTTGGTTGAATTTGTGCCAATCTTTTCTTTAAAAAGAATTTTATCTTCAGTAAAATAAATAATCATTATAAACTGCTCATCGATCATTTTATCCAGTTTTGAAAAACTTATTTTCGCATTGCGAACTTTATTGTTTTTTAACCGGAGTGCTGTATTAGCAACTGCTTTCATATGTTTCCCGCGCGCAAAATTTCGAAGGCTCGCTTTTACTTTTACCTTGTTCTCACAATCCACAAAATCGGTTAGTTTGAGCCCTTCGGTTTTATTAATTTTAAAGGTCTGTTTAAAAGCATCGTTCATTTCAACAATAGATTCTTGTTGCAACAAAACAATCGGGTTTTCCAGAAGGTTAAACAACCCCATAAAAGAATCTTTCCAGTAATTGGATAAGGGCATTTTGGCATTAATATGCTGGATAATTTTTCCGCAAAGTGCAATATGAGAAATGGAAGTATAAAAGATCTCATTTACAATTTCTCTATAAGACTTTTCTATTTCAGGCTTTGCCGCCTTGTTGGCATACATAATTAACCAACTTTTATTCAAGAAATGAGTCGACTTGAAATTTGCTAAATTCTTGAAGCTTTTAAGACTTAAGGAAGTCTGGTCCAATAATATGACATCCGGTAATAAAATTAAAGCCGATTGGTATCCGGAATGTATAGAGTTTACAGTACTTATATCAAATTCTAAACTTAATTCCTCTTTTAAACTGTTTATCAGCCCGGCTTGATTGCTAATAACCAAAATTTGTTTTTTATTTATCTTCATCCCTCAAAAATTTAATAATACACAAAAATTATCGCCAAAAGACATTATAGAAGCTGGTGATTTGGTTCCAACGATTTTTGCACCGGGGCAACGGCACAAAAAATAATTAAAAGGGGATAAAAAATTTTTACTCCGGTAAAAACCGGCAAAACCATCAAGTGGGGGTTTTTTATTTTTTTCCTGGGGGATTGGATAATATTCTTGGGGATGTTAAATATAGGGGAAATTACCTATACTTTAAAAAAAATAAAGTAATATTATCCTGACAACTAAAGATTTAACACTCGGATTTTTATTTCAATTTTCTAGATTAAAGGTTAATTGAATCCAAATATCGAAAAAAATGAGGATTGACATAAAAAATTCAGGAGTCAAATATCTTCATTTTTAATATTTTAATCTGTTTTAGAGGTTCATTTTCTTAGTTAATAATTCTCGTTGTAAAATCCTGAATATAAAATTCCTTTTAATAAACGGAACCGGAAACCGCTTTCTTTTTAATTAGCAACAGTTTAAGTACCTTTGCAGCCTTGAATAAAAATATGGCTAAAGCTGAAGAAAATATTGAGGTATTAGGGGCACGGGTTCATAATTTAAAGAATATTGATGTCACCATTCCCCGTGAAAAATTAGTAGTAATTACCGGGCTTTCGGGTTCCGGAAAATCCTCTTTGGCCTTTGACACTATTTATGCCGAAGGCCAGCGGCGTTATATTGAGACTTTTTCTTCCTATGCCCGTCAATTCCTTGGCGGACTGGAGCGCCCTGATGTTGATAAAATTGAAGGATTGTCCCCCGTTATTGCAATAGAGCAAAAAACCACCAGCAAAAACCCGCGAAGTACCGTGGGCACCATCACTGAAATTTACGATTTCCTGCGATTGTTGTTTGCCCGCACCGCCAATGCCTACAGTTACAATACTGGCGAAAAAATGGTGAGCTATAACGATGAACAAATAAAGAAGCTAATCCTAGAAAATTTCCACGAAAAACGCATTAGCATCCTGGCACCTGTGGTTCGGTCCAGAAAAGGACATTATCGCGAACTCTTTGATCAAATTGCAAAACAGGGATTTGTAAAAGTTCGGGCAGATGGTGAGATCCGGGATTTGGTAAAAGGAATGAAACTGGACAGATACAAGATCCATGAGATTGAAATTGTGGTGGACCGGTTAAAGATTGACGAAAATGCCGAAGCCCAAAAACGACTGGATGACAGCATAAAAACGGCTATGTACCATGGTGATGATGTGTTGATGGTTCTGGAAAAGGAGAGCGGAGACATCCGTTATTTCAGTCGGAATTTAATGTGCCCCACCACCGGAATTTCCTATCCTAATCCGGAGCCAAACAATTTTTCTTTCAATTCTCCCAAGGGCGCATGTCCAACCTGTAACGGGATTGGCTCGCTTCATAAGGTGAACATAAACAAGCTTATTCCGGACAGGAAAAAGTCCATAAATGCTGGTGCACTGGTTCCTCACGGACCACAAAAAAAGAATTGGGTCTTTTCGCAAATGGAACTTATTGCCGAACGCTTTGATTTTAAACTGAGCGAACCCGTAAATAAAATCCCGCAGGAAGCCCTGGATATGATATTATTTGGCGGAAAGGAAAAATTTTCCAAAGAATCCAAAGCACTTGGGATTACCCGCGATTTTAAAATAGATTTTGAAGGGGTCGCAACTTTTATTGAAACCACTTACAATACAAATGACTCAACTTCTTTAAAACGTTGGGCAAAAGAATATATGGACAAAATTGTTTGTCCGGATTGCGGGGGAGCAAGGCTAAAAAAAGAGTCACTCTACTTTAAGATAAACGATCAGAATATTGCCGAATTGGCAGAAAAGGATATTACCGACCTGGCCGATTGGTTTGCAAAGTTAAGCGTTAATTTAACCCATAAGCAACTTCAAATCGCTTCAGAAGTTATCAAGGAGATCAGGACCCGCCTTCAATTTTTGGTAGATGTTGGCCTGACGTATTTATCTTTAAACCGGGGATCAAAATCCCTTTCCGGTGGGGAGGCCCAGCGCATTCGGTTGGCAACTCAAATTGGTTCCCAGCTCGTAGGGGTTTTATATATTCTGGACGAACCCAGCATAGGCCTGCACCAGCGGGACAACGAAAAACTGATAAATTCCCTGGTTTCACTCCGGGATCTCGGGAATTCTGTGATTGTTGTGGAACACGATAAGGATATGATAGAACGCGCCGACCATGTAATTGATATTGGTCCGCAAGCGGGAAAACGTGGAGGGGAGATCATCAGTCAGGGAACCCCTGCTGAAATTAAAAAACACGATACCATTACTGCTGCTTATTTAAACGGGACCAAACAAATTGAAGTACCCAAAGTAAGAAGAAAAGGGAATGGGAATATTATAACTCTAAGTGGCGCGACCGGAAACAACCTTAAAAATGTTTCGGTAAAAATTCCACTGGGAAAAATGATTGCAGTTACAGGAGTATCGGGCAGCGGGAAATCTACTCTTATCAACGAGACCCTCTACCCTATCATGAACGCTTTTTATTTTAACGGGGTTAAAGATCCAATGCCTTATAAGAGCATTAAAGGGCTGGAACATATAGATAAGGTAATAGACATCAATCAATCCCCAATTGGCCGGACCCCGAGATCGAATCCAGCCACTTATACCGGGGTATTTTCAGAAATAAGAAATCTGTACGCAAAAACCCCGGAAGCACTTATACGGGGCTATAAACCCGGAAGATTTAGCTTTAACGTAAAAGGAGGGCGCTGTGAAACTTGTCGCGGCGGTGGATTACGGGTTATTGAGATGAATTTTCTTCCGGATGTTTATGTAGAATGCGAAACCTGCCAGGGAAAGCGATTCAACCGGGAAACCCTGGAAATAAGATTCAAGGGAAAATC
>JBDNHN010000165.1:0-5845 GCA_041688725.1 Gillisia sp. | reverse complement strand
GTTCCTTCCAGTGGGCTGACAACATCTGAGGTAGAAAATAAGTAAGAAACATCAATTATAACCGGGGCATATTTAAACCCGGCTCCAATAGACACAAATTTCCTGGAACCTTTGGTATCACTTTCATTAAAATAACCTGTCCTTAGTGAGAAGGCTTCTTGAAAAACATATTCAGCGCCAAAGGCCCAGGTGATTTCCTTTAATTCTTCTGAAAATCCATCGGGTGCATCACCAAAGGATTTAAAAATACCTTCAATAGAGCCTATGTTGTTATATTCTTCTTCATCTGCCCTATCAATTACACCGTCATTATTAAAATCCTGCGGAGTTGGAACCAGTAGTTTATTGAATTCTATATAAGTACCCAATCTGTTTGAAGCATCGAAAATAAAGTCAAATCCGGCTCCTGTTTTTAAATTTGTAGGAATGAAATTTTCCTGTCCTACTTCGTTATATTTTATTTTGGGCCCAATATTAGAAATATTAAAACCTGCCCGAAATCTTCCGTCAAAATTATTAAAATATATATTCGGGCCCTGATAAAATCCTGCTATATCAACTCCAAAGGTAGAAGCTGCAGTAGCATCTTCATTATTGACAGACAATCTCAGATCCGACCGCAGATAGCGACCTGCAACAGCCATGGAAAAATTATCACTTAATCGCAAGGCATAGGAGAGGTCCAGAGTAAGTTCATTAGGACTTAACAACAAAGGCAATTCTTCAAATCCTCCTTGTGTTTCGATTGATCCCAGACTGAAATACCTTAAACTGGCCGCGACAGCGCTGCGTTCATCCAACCGGTTAAAATAGGTGAGGTTCCCCAAAAATATATCGTTGACAATATTACTAAGGTAAGGAGTATAAGCAACTCCAACTCCTTGCTGACTTCTTATAAATGCGTATTTTGCCGGATTCCACTGTTGTGAAAACGCATCAGCAGAAGTGGCAACGCCCTGATCACCTATCCCGGCGGCTCTGGCATCGGCTGCAATTAGCAGAAAAGGAACCGCAGTAGTAATTACCCTATCCCTTTCTTCCTGAGAAAAAACTTGAAAATTTGACAGTAAGGCAAAACCGAGAGCCAGAATGGTAATGTTTTTCATCATAATATTAATTATGTTTAACAAATATATATTTTTCTTCTTGTTAAGAGAATAACCTCCAATTAATTTTCTGTTTAAAATTAAATAAGGTGTTCATAAATACAATCTGGATTAAATATAACTCGATCCCTATATTTTTATTGCCTAATTTTTTCAATATTTTAAATTGATCATAAAAATATTTTATTTCATCTATCATTTTCTTAATTTTTTAACGTCATATTACTATTTAAAATTTACCGATCAAAAAAAATGATGTAAATTGGATTATCGAAGGTTTTTCAATCTGATAAAATAATCTTGTACTTTTCGCGTTAATTACTATATTGCAAAGCCTAATTTACTACATAAATAGAATAAAATATGAGGACCAGTGTAGCCTTTAAAATACTATTTACTATCGCTATTGGCGCTAGTATTTTCAGTTGTAATAAGTCAAACAAAAATAACTCACGGGCAACCGGATGGGATGTCAACTCAAAAGATGGAGGTTTTCAGTACAATACTGATTATGAGGAACAAGAAACAGGCCCAGGCCTCGTTTTTATTGAAGGAGGCACCTTTACAATGGGTAGGGTTCAAGATGATCCAATGCATGATTGGAACAACACACCAAATCAGCAACACATCCAGTCCTTTTACATGGATGAGACCGAGGTTACCAATATGATGTATATGGAATACCTGGATTGGTTAAAAAACGTATTCCCTCCCAGTGAAGAAAATTACAAGAATATCTATTCCGGTGCTGTACCGGATACTTTAGTTTGGAGAAACCGCCTTGGTTTTAACGAAACTATGGTAAATAATTACTTGCGCCACCCGGCTTATGCAAATTATCCCGTTGTAGGAGTGAGTTGGATTCAGGCAGTTGAATTCAGTAAATGGAGGACCAATAGGGTAAATGAACTTATTCTGGAAGACGGAGGATATACAAAAGAAGGAGCTCGTTATAACGATGTAGATGGGGCAACAACCTTTGATACCGAAACTTATTTAAACGCTCCCACAAAGTCTTACGGAGGAAATGATGAAATAACCCGTGGGGGTAAAAATTCAGATAAATTGGGAACTGATCCCGACGAAGGAGAAGCCAAAAATATTTACATTCAACGAAAAGACGGAGTTCTTTTACCAGAATACAGATTGCCAACCGAAGCAGAATGGGAGTATGCAGCCTTAGCATTAGTTGGAATAAGAAGTTACAATGTGTACCGCGGCAGAAAAAAATATCCATGGGATGGTCAATACACCAGATCAGGTGATGCGAAAACTCAAGGCGATCAGTTAGCTAACTTTAAACAAGGCGCTGGAGATTATGGGGGAATAGCAGGATGGAGCGACGATGGTGCAGATATTACAGCCGAAGTTAAAACCTATCAGCCCAATGATTTTGGATTATACGACATGGCCGGAAACGTTTCCGAATGGGTGTTGGATGTTTACAGACCTATAGTTGATGATGAATTTAACGATTTTAACTATTATCGTGGAAATGTTTATACCAAAAATGAAATAAATGACGATGGCTCAGTTAAAGTTGTAACTCCGGAGAATATCGCTTACGACACTTTAAGCAATGGTAAAATCGTGGCTCGGGCACTACCAGGAGAATTGGCTCAGGTACCTATTGGTGAAATGGATACCTATTTAAGAACTAATTTTTCCAAGAGCGATAACAAGAATTTTCGTGACGGGGATAAAAGTTCTTCAAGATATTACCAGCCCTTTAATGAAATTACAAGTTCTTCAAAAAGAATGTATAACTCTCCTCAATTTGATACCGATACAGATAGTTTAGGTAATGCTAAGCCTGAATATGATGAAGCAGATAGAACCACTTTAGTAAGTGATGAAACGAGAGTTTATAAAGGAGGATCATGGAAAGATCGTGCCTATTGGCTAGATCCCGCACAAAGAAGGTATTTCCCTCAGGATATGGCCACAGATTATATTGGTTTTAGAAACGCAATGTCCAGAGTAGGTTCAAAATCAAAACAAAAAAACAAAACGGCAAGAAACAAATAATTTATAAACCATTATTAAACGGTTTAAAAAGTACAATATTCGTAAAGCTGTCCCGAAGTTTAGTGAGGTTCAGTTTCTTATAACAGGGCTTCCTTTTATAAGATATCATAAAATCCCTTCGAAAGTTTATTTCAGGGATAAAAATGAGATCAACGAATTAGTATCTTTTTAAACCGTTTCTTATTTTATATTTTTGGCTAATGAATATCCAGGAACTGCATCAATTATTCCTTAAAAGCAGCGGAGTGGCAACAGACACAAGATGTATTGAGCCCAACCAACTTTTTTTTGCTCTTAAAGGGGATAACTTTAACGGAAATAAGTTCGCTTTAGAGGCTCTTAAAAATGACGCAGGATATGCAATTATAGACGAGAATGAGTATGCCAAAACCGAACAGTTTATAACAGTAACGAATGTCCTTGAAACTCTTCAGGAACTCGCGAATTATCACAGGAACCATTTAGGCGTTCCAATCCTTGCTATAACGGGCAGTAACGGAAAAACGACCAGTAAAGAATTGATCGATGCAGTGCTGAGCAATAAATTCAACACAATTGCTACTGTTGGAAATTTAAACAATCATATTGGGGTACCTCTCACACTTTTATCCATGAATAAGACCACAGAATTCGGAATTGTGGAAATGGGCGCAAATCATCCAAAAGAAATTGAAAGTTTATGCAAAATAGCCCAACCGGATTATGGATATATCACCAATTTCGGGAAGGCACATCTGGAAGGTTTTGGAAGTATTGAAGGGGTAATAGCTGCAAAAAGTGAACTGTACAACTATTTAAAAGAGAACAATAAATTCCTGTTCTTGAATGCAGATGACCCAATTCAACAAAAACAACTTTCTTATAAAAACAGTTTTTCCTTTGGAAGTTCCAAGGCCAATATTCCTGTTGAATACATTCTAGACAAGGAATATGCAGAAGTGCAATGCAACGGAATTGTTTTCAACAGTTTATTGCCGGGAAATTACAATGCCATAAATATGGCAGCAGCTATTTGTGTCGGGCATTATTTTGAAGTACCCGTCAAAAGAATTAAAGAAGCTATCACAAACTATACTCCTCAAAATAACCGATCCCAAATTATTGAAATAGGAAAAACCACACTTTTAATGGATGCCTATAATGCTAATCCCACCAGTATGAAGGCCGCTTTGGAGAGTTTTAATAAATTTCCGGCAAATAATAAAGTTGCCATTTTAGGAGATATGTTTGAACTGGGAGCAACTTCAGAAAAAGAGCACCAGGATCTGGTGACTTATCTCGAAAATTTGAATTTCAGTAGGGTTTTCCTTGTTGGAACCAATTTCAAAAAAGCAAAAGCAAATTCTCCAAAGATTCAACAATTTGAAAAATTTCAGGAACTGGAAGAGGCAATCATATCTACTGATCTCCAAAATACGAAAGTATTGATAAAGGGATCCAGGGGAATGGCACTAGAGCGCTTGCTGGATGTTTTTAAGAGGAAGTAAAAGCTATCTGACAACTGGTGAGGAAATTAAAAAAAAGTGGGTGATACTGGGCTCGAACCAGCGACCCCGCCCTTGTCGAGGTAGTGCTCTGAACCAACTGAGCTAATCACCCTTTTCTTTTGATCTGGCGAAGATATCAATAATTATTAAAAAAAGACCTCCAGATTGGAAGCCTTTTTTTCTGTGGGCATTGAGGGAGTACAGTGGTTCAAAATTAGGCAACCTCAACTTCAATAATTCTACACAAATAATCATAGTTCCCAATTATATATAGGGTTACAAGTAATTGTATCTTTAGGATAGTTAGTTATATTTTATATATAAACTGACAACTGTTATTTCACTCCTCTTTCGTGCATCTTTTCAACAATAAAAGAAGCGACATCTTCCGGGTAAGTTCCTCTACCAAAACCAGCATCGTAACCAAGTTCCAGCGCTAATTTATTACCAATTCTTGGTCCACCTGCACAAACTACCATTTTAGATCGTAAACCTTCAGCTTCAAGTAACTCAATAAAATTGGTCAAATTCTGAATATGGACTTCTTTTTGTGTTACAATTTGAGAAATTAAAATAGCATCGGCCTTTAGCTCAACAGCTTTTTTAATCAAATCTTCATTTGGGATTTGTGCTCCTAAATTAAAGGCATCAATCATTGGATATCTCTCTAAACCATAATGTTGATCAAAACCTTTCATATTCATGATTGCATCTATACCAACTGTATGTGCATCAGTACCCGAGCAAGCACCAACAATGACAATGTTTCTTTTTATATTTTCTTTAATAAAATTGTTTACACCATAGAAATCCAACGATTTTTCAACATCTTCCACCACTACTTTATCGTAATCAATACTGATATCTGTTTTTCCATAGACAACGAAAAAAGTAAATTCATCAGATAACGGATTGGAGTGAACAACCTCAACCTCTTTAAATCCCAATTTCTTTACATATATAATTGCTGCTTCTTCAGCCCTTGCTGAATGTGTCACAGGCAAAGTGAATGACATTTGAACGGCTCCGTCGTTTAATGTATCTCCGTAAGGTCTTACCATCATAATTAGTTTCCTTTTACAATATTTAATTCATTTTCAAGATAGGTATAAAACGGATTGTAATAATCGGATGCTTTTTCTGCAACTCCTTCCAATCCTTTACCTCCATTTTTTGGTCTGCTAATCTCAGCAAACATTTTGCTTTCAATGGCTTCAAACAAAT
>JBDNHN010000164.1:0-1039 GCA_041688725.1 Gillisia sp. | reverse complement strand
GCATCGGCTTCCAGTTGGCCGCCAATCTCACCTATCATTACAATAATCTCGGTTTCATCGTCATTCATTAGAAGTTCTACAGCTTCTTTAGTAGTGGTTCCAATTATAGGATCGCCTCCAATTCCAATTGCTGTAGTGATTCCCAAACCTTGTTTTACAACCTGATCTGCAGCTTCATAAGTTAAGGTACCAGATTTTGATACAATTCCAACGCTTCCTTTTTTAAATACGAAACCGGGCATAATTCCAACTTTGGCTTCTCCGGGAGTAATTACTCCGGGACAGTTAGGTCCAATAAGGCGACAAGCTTTATTTTTGATGTAATTATTAACCTTGATCATATCTGAAACAGGAATTCCTTCAGTAATTGTAATTATTACTGCAATACCGGCATCGGCTGCTTCCATAATAGCATCAGCCGCAAAAGCAGGGGGAACAAAGATAATCGATACATTTGCACCTGTTTTTTTTACAGCTTCAGATACGGTGTTGAAAACAGGCTTCTCAAGGTGTGTTTTTCCACCTTTTCCGGGAGTAACCCCACCTACCACATTGGTACCGTATTCTATCATTTGTTCAGCATGAAAAGTACCTTCACTTCCGGTAAATCCCTGAACAATTATTTTTGAATCTTTATTTACTAAAACACTCATAATTATATAGATTTTTGCGCTACAAAAGTAGGTTTTTATATAGAAACCTTAACTGCTTTTTAAAAGTTTGTTGAAAGAAAAGAACTTAAATTCTCCGGAGTTTCATCTGCAGCCTGACTAATTTGATAGCCTTTGTACATTTTTCCGTCTTTAATTTCCCAAATGGCGATAAAATGTGCCATAGGTATTTCTTCCTCTGGGTTTTCGACAGTTTTTATATGATATGTAAGACGAATAGTTACCTCATTTTTATCATATAATAGATGACTGATTTCAGCTCTCAAAGATTTAAAAGTTTTGGACATATCAGAACTCATTTTTAAAACATCCGAAAAACTCATCTTATTAAATCCTGCACTGCTATTCCAATAAAGTTCGGCTTCCGG
>JBDNHN010000163.1:0-3997 GCA_041688725.1 Gillisia sp. | reverse complement strand
CAAAGGCATCGGCCTTGAAACAGCATTGGCATTCGGTCGAGCAGGATACAAAGTATTTGCGACCATGCGAAATCCAGCAATGGCCAACGATTTTAGACAAAAAATAAATACAGAATCCCTTGACATCAGCATTTCTGAAATGGATGTGGATTCCGATGCTTCGGTTAAGCAATGTTTTAACGACATCATCCAAAAGCATGGACAAATCGATGTTCTGGTCAACAATGCTGGTATCGAACGTCATGGCTCTATCGAAGAATTGGCAATGGACGATTTCAAGTCCATTATGGAAACCAATTATTTTGGAGTGCTGCGATGTACAAAGACATTGCTCCCGCAAATGAGGAAGGATCGCAAAGGTTGTATTATTAATGTGGCCTCTGTTGCCGGACATATTTCAAGCAGTCCGTTGGGTGCTTATGCCGCAAGCAAATTTGCTCTCGAAGCCGTTAGTGAGGCACTTGCTCAAGAAGTAAAACCTTTTAACATTAGGGTTGCCATTGTGGAACCAGGAATAATTAACACACAAATGGCCAATAATATTTCAGTAGATGCAAATTCAATTTATCCACATTCCAAAAGGTTTGGAGGACTGTTTTCTGCATCACTTCAAACGCCAACACCACCAACACTGGTTGCGGATAAGATTTTGGAAATCGCAGAAAACAACACATGGAAATTAAGGCATCCTGTAGGTCCAGATGCTCAACCTTTTATCGATTGGAGATCTTCAATGACTGATGAAGAATGGGTGGACTGGAATGCCGCTAATGATGACGATTGGTATGAAGCAGTACAAAATACATTTGGATTAGATGCCAGATAGATAATTTTTCGGCAATATGCCGACACCAAAAAGATTGCGAATGCGCAGAATAAATGGCGCGTATCAATAGATTAAAAATATTACGGACAAGTCGAAAACCGGTCAGAGTAGGCAAAAAACTAAACATTCAAAAAAATGAACAAAAAGAACTTTTTTAAACTTGCAACGCTAGGCCTTGCAATTTCCCTTTTCACTGTTGGGTGTGGCTCACCATCTGATAAAAAAACTGACACGGAACCAGCTATAGCGGTAGAACCAGTTGAAATTAAAGCCGATATGAACAGTATAAAAACCGAAATACAAGGCTTGGAAAGTGCCTGGGCGGCAGCTGATAATGCCCGTGATGCCAATGCTCTTCTTGCATTTTATTCAGATGACGCGGTGAGTTTGTCCAATAATGCTCCGATGACAAAAGGAAAACCAGCTATTCAAAAGGAAATAGAAGAAGGCCTGGCAAAAAAAACTAAGGGTGAAACGGTTTCCTATAATACCATTGAGGTATTTGGTGATGAAAACACAGTGACTGAGATTGGCACCGCAATATCTAAAGATGCATCAGGCAAAGTAATCAGAACAGGTAAGTATATGGCCATCTGGGAAAAGCGTGACGGGAAGTTTATATGCATCAGGGACATTTACAATAATGACGCTATAGTAAAATAGTTCTTTTTGCACTATCAACATCGCAGTTTGATGATTTTATCAAAACATTGGAGGCTCAGAATGTCACTTATTCTGACTGGCCCAGAACGCCTAATAAAATAACCTTGTGAGCAGGCGAAATTAACCAAATTTCTTTTCAAGACCCTGATGCGTCTTGGATTGAAGTAAATGGCGTGGGTTCAAAATAAACTACATTGACAATATATCCTATAAAAATTAAATGCAGAAATAAAACAACTAAAAACACGAAGCCAGTGAAGCCGTTAAAAACATTTATGAAAAAAAGTAATCTGTTTTTAACAGAGAATACGGTTTTGAGATATCTGAATTTTTCAGCGCTTTATATAGCGCAAGGAATCCCGGAAGGAATCACCTTTTTCGCTATTCCTGCCTGGATGGCGATGAACGGAAAAACACCTATGGAAATAGGCGGCTTTGTTGCAGTTATTGGAATTCCATGGAGTTTTAAAATACTCATTGCGCCGTTGATGGATCGCTATACCATTTTGTCTATGGGGCGCAAAAGACCTTGGGTGATTTTTGGGCAATTGGGTTTGATCTTAAGTTTTTTGAGCATTGCCTTTGTGAATGATCCGCTTAATAATTTAATGGGATTAATGATCGCCGGATTTTTTATCAGCTTTTTTGGCGCCTTCCAGGATGTTGCAACAGATGGGATGGCAATTGATGTTGTGCCGCAACAAGAACAAGCCAGGGCCAATGGTATTATGTGGGGTTCAAAAACCATAGGCACTGCATTGTCATTAATTGTCGGCACTTCATTAATAAATATCATAGGATTTTCAACAGCCATTGCTTCTTTATCCATAGCAGTAGGGCTTATCATGCTGGTTCCAATATTCTTTAGAGAACGGCCCGGCGAAAAATTAATGCCATGGACAAAAGGCGAGATATCACCGGCATCAAAAACCTCACAATTGGAAAGCTGGAGTCAGATCTTGAAAAGTCTTTTAAAAGTCGTTAAGCTGCCTTCAAGTATAATTATGGGGTTTGCCATTTTTATTATTGGGATTATGTTCGGCTTAATGGACACATTGTTGCCGGTTTTTACGATTCAGGAATTAGGATGGACAAACACCTCTTATTCACAAGTTTATTCCACAAGCACTATTATAGGCGGTTTTTTGGGTCTGTTTGTAGGTGGAGCTTTGGTTGATTTTTTTGGAAAAAGAAGAATGTCATCTGTTTATCTTATTTTTTTAATAGTGACATTAACAAGTTTTGCTTTATTGCCGACATTATGGAGTAAAAATCTAGTCATCTATATTTTTATTCTGGGGTATTATGCTGGTTATACATTTCTTTGTATTGCAACATTTGCTATTTGTATGCAATTATGCTGGAGTACTGTAGCAGCAACACAATTCACTTTATTTATGGCACTTTCCAACATGGGAAGAGCCTGGGGAGCAGGTCTTTTGGGACCCTTAAAAGAAAATATGAGCTGGGATCAAATATTCCTGGGGATAGCACTTCTGCCGTTGATTATGCTCATTTTTATTCAGTTTATAAATTTTATTAAACATAAAAAACACATCGATGGATTTATCCTTGCCCATGAAAATTTAGTTCTACTGAACCTAACGCCTAATAAATAGAAAAAAATGGATACCATAAAAACGCTTTCAAACATAAACCTCAATTACCTGGTAATTGAGGTGATCGTGCTGTTTTTTTAGTTAAGAACAAATTTCTAGAAATCAATTTTCAAGGTTTGCTGTTATTACCGGAAAACATTTTTCTGCCCACAGATAGTCCCTTATGGGACAAAAAAATTGACTCAGCAGGCTAAAATTCATGTTGCCATTGGTTATTGTTTTAGCTCTTATTTCATTGGTTTTATAATAGATAAACAAAGCTGAAATTTCTAAAAGACACCAATTAAAAATGTTTCAAAATAGAACCTTTTTTAATGCTCTTCAGAATAGATTTTATTAGCCTTTGAAATTTTCACTACTTTTATCGCTAATAATAGATCTCCTGAATTTTCTTAAATATGGATATATTCCTTCAACTTGATACCTGGATCGCCCTGCTCACACTTACTTTTATGGAGATCGTTCTAGGAATTGACAACATCATATTTATTTCCATTGTCGCGAGTAAACTGCCTCAAAAACAACAGAAAAAAGCCAGGTTCTTGGGACTTTCATTGGCTTTAATAATGCGAATTTTACTCTTATTGAGCATTACCTGGCTAATAGGCCTTACCACTCCGGTTTTAACAGTTGCCGATTTTAATTTGAGCTGGCGTGATATAATCCTGGCTGCAGGAGGTATCTTTTTGCTTATAAAATCTATTTTAGAAATACATCATAAGGTTGAAGGAGATGAACAAGAACAAATCGTCAAAAATGTAAGGTCCTTCGGATATGCTATTTTACAAATTGTGTTGTTGGATATTATTGTTTCTTTTGATTCTATTCTTACGGCCGTAGGTCTAACAGATCAAGTAATGCTGATGATAAGTGCAGTAATAGTTTCCAT
>JBDNHN010000162.1:0-4894 GCA_041688725.1 Gillisia sp. | reverse complement strand
CTGGAGTTAAATTCCAATTTCAGCAATAATATTTCAAATAAATTACAGGTAGGATACACCCATTTTGACGATTTCAGAAATCCGTTATCTGCTCCAGCTCCAGTTATTACGATCCAGGACGGGGCGGGAACCAATTATATTATTGCAGGTCACGAACCTTTTTCCATCAATAATGTCTTAGATCAAAAAGTATTTCAAATAACAAACAATTTAAATATTTTTTTAGGTGATCACTCTCTTACCGTAGGATTTTCCTTTGAACGATTTGAATTTAAAAACTCATTTAACCTGGTTAATTATGAATCCTTTAATTTTGGTATTTTTCCTTACTATGGATTATTCAACCCTTATCCAAGTACGCAGGAATTTTTGGATAATGCTCAACCAGGAGGAGTCGTTGATCAAACTTTAACTGCAACACAAAATGCTTTTGATTCTCAAAATGCCGCAGGAACCGGAAATGATGGTGGCTGGAAACTATCCGAATTAAATGTCGGGCAATTGGCATTCTATCTCCAGGATGAATGGAGTTTGTTCGACAATTTAAAAGTAACCGCAGGGATTAGATTTGATAAGCCACTTTATTTTAATACAGATGAGTTAATTCAAAAATTTATCGATACCGATAATGGAGCTGGCGTTGATCGTACAACCCAATATTTCAATCCTCAAACAAATCAGGCAGTCACGCTAAATTCTACTCAGTTGCCTACAGATAAAATATTGTTTTCCCCAAGAGTTGGTTTCAATTGGGACATCAGAGGTGATAAAACCTTCCAATTAAGAGGGGGAACCGGTATTTTCACCGGAAGATTACCCTTTGTATGGATTGGCAACCAGGTAAGTGGCGCCGACCAGGGATTTTTTCAAATTGTAGATCCGGAATTTCAATTTCCACAGGTATGGCGTTCCAGTCTTGGAATGGATTACAGGTTAAACAATGGAATTATTCTTACCGGGGATTTCTCCTTTACCGAGGACATTAATTCGGCACACGTTCAAAACTGGGGGTTAAAAAGCCCTACAGGAACCTTGCAAGGTGTAGATAACAGGCCTGTTTATTTAGCTGGAGATAAAGGTGAAAATAATGCCTATGTATTTACAAATTCCGGTAAAGGTCAAGTTATTAACTGGACGGGATCTGTTAAAAAGAATTTTGATAATGGCCTTTATACCAGCATCGCCTACAGTTACCTCAATGCAAAAGACGTGAATTCCATTGAAGCAGAAATTACCGGAGATGCATTTGCCTTTAACCCAACAAAAGGGAATGCAAATAACGCTGACCTCTCCTTTTCAAAATATGGAGATACGCACCGTTTTATTGCTGTGGTTTCCAAACAATGGTCCTATGGAGCTCAAAAACAATGGGGAACTACCATTTCAAGTTTTATGGAGTATGCACAGGGAGGACGTTATAATTTCACTTATGGAGGCGATATTAATAACGACGGATCTACTGTGAATGATCTTATCTATATTCCTACTGAAAGTGAAATAGATCAAATGAATTTTACAGGCGCCGGACAAGCAGGGGCTTTTAACCAATTTATTTTGAACAACGAATATTTAAGCGAAAATCGTGGAGATTATTTTGAAAGATATGGAGCTAAATCCCCCTGGAGAAGCACTGTAGATGTAAAATTATTGCAAGACTATAATTTTAAAGTTTCCAATGACAAAACCAATACTATTCAGTTTAGTATAGATATATTGAACTTTGGCAATCTATTGAATTCAGATTGGGGTATTGTAGAATCACCACAGGTATTACAACCCATTGGTGTAGGCTTTGATCCGGTTACGAATGAACCAATTTATACCTTCAATCCAAATTTAAAAGATACATTCCGTCCTGACACAAGTTTATTATCCAGATGGAGAATGCAGGTAGGGCTTCGTTATATATTTTAATTGTTTGAAAAAAATTAATAAAAAAAGATCAGTTGATAGTTTCTAAATCAACTGATCTTTTTTATTATATAGAACCTTCAGCACAAACTTTTATCCTGTTTTGCTCAGGGTTTTCATAATAGACTTTAAAACTATTGATGCTTTTTAAAATGAAACCTTTTAAATTGTCATAGAAAAAATGCGGGTTTTTGGCTGATTGTGTATTAATTTCAAATCAAAAGCCATACAAACATTACGCACAAACGGACGTGCTTCCTCGGGAAGCCTCAATCCTGTTTCGCTTATCTCTACAAGGCCGTCTTCCACCATTTCATCCAATCGGCTAATGCAATCTTCCAATTCTGGGAATTTCATATCGTCGCTTTCCCAAGAAGTCTCAAAATTGCACATAATGTTTAAAATATGTTTTCGGATAATTAAATCTTCTGGTGTAAGCAAGTGACCTCTATAAACAGGAATAAGGCCCTTGTTCACCAATTCGGTATATTCTTCAATGGTTTTTACATTTTGTGCAAAACTATGCCAGGAATCACTTATGGAGCTCATTCCCAACCCAACCATCAACTGAGTTTTACTTGCGGAATAACCCATGAAATTCCGGTGAATGGTTTTGTTTTTCATCGCCTTATACAAGGAATCGGTTTTTAGGGCAAAATGATCCATCCCTATTTCTATATAACCCAGTTCCCCGAGAAGTTTTTTTCCGGCTTCGTACAGTTCCCGCTTTTCTTCGGCAGTAGGAAGATCGTTATCATCATAACCTCTTTGCCCTACACCTTTAATCCATGGCACGTGCGCGTAGCTGTAAAAAGCAATCCTGTCCGGTTTTAGCTGTTTGGTTTTGTTAATGGTATCTATAACAGCCTCTTTGGTTTGATGTGGCAAACCAAAGACCAGATCGTGACTTACAGATGTATAGCCTATTTTACGGCAATTTTCGGTAACATCCTCCACCCTCTTATAAGGTTGCAGGCGGTTGATGGCTTTTTGAACTTTCAAATCGTAATCCTGTACCCCGAAACTGGCGCGTTTAAATCCAAGATCGAACAGGGTCTGAAGATGCTCTTCAGTGGTGTTGTTGGGATGGCCTTCAAAGCTAAATTCGTATCCCGGGAATTTATCGGCTCTCTCAAAAATGCCGTCAATAAGTTTTTTTAAATTCTCAGGGCTGAAAAATGTTGGGGTTCCGCCTCCCAAATGAATTTCACGGATGCGGGGTTTTTCGCTTAAAACATCACAATACAATGCCCATTCTTTTAATACAGTCTCAATATAAGGTTCCTCAACACCATGTCTTTTTGTAATTCGCTTATGGCAACCGCAAAAAGTACAAAGACTCTCACAAAACGGAAGGTGAATATAAATGCTTATCCCTTCAGACTGATTGCTCTCGTCAAATGATTTTTGGGCTGTTTTGATCCAGTTCTCATAGGAAATTCCAGCTTCATCCCAAAAAGGAACTGTGGGATAGCTGGTGTATCTTGGTCCCGGAATATTATATTTTTGGATTAAAGTGTTGGTGATTTCCATTTTCTTATATTATTTGTCTGCTTTAAATCGCCCATCATCCTGTTTTACAGGTTATAAACCTTTTTTATAATTGATTTAATTCCCGGGCAAATATCATTTGCAAAATTAAGGATTTAAGAGCTTATATCTATGATTCCTGTCATATTTATAAAGAAAATATAATTTTCATTGTAAATTTTCCCCATTTGGACAATGATCAAAATAACTCAAAATCATATTTAGGAAAATTCCTTCAAAATTAAAATATACCATATTAAGCATTGATTTTAAAAATTTAATATTAAATTTAAACTGTTTTTATCATAAATAGAATGAATACACCATATTTAAAGTCCTCCTACGTTCCACATTTTAATATTAATCAACTAAATATATTAATTATGAGAAATTTATTTTACCTGATGTTGCTGATTCCCTTTTTGGCAATTTCCCAAACCAGCCAGGAGTACCCGGTTGTGGACAATTATTTGATTACAGCAAACCCTACGAAAATCAAGGAATTAGATGCCGGATTGGCTGCGCATAACAAAAAATTCCATGGGGAAGGAGATTATCAGGCGAGGGTATACGAAATTATGAATGGACCAAAGGTAGGCAAATATATGTGGGTGAGCGGCCCAAAACCCTGAAGTTCTATGGACAAAACCCGTCCGGATGCTGAAGCGCATACAAACGATTGGAACACAAATGTCGCTCCTTACCTTTTACCTGAAACAGATCAGGTTTATTGGAAATTTGAACCAGCTTACTCCAATTTATCAAAAGATTTCACCCTCAACAAATTGTTGGTTGATATGTATGACCTAAAAAGAAATCAGGGTGAAAAAGCGATGAAATTAGTGGAAAAGGTAAAAAAAGTGAACGATCTAAAATATCCAGATCTCACCTATGGAGTGTATAAAAATGAATTACCCGCCACAAATGACGGAAGAGATTTAGCCGTAGTTTATTTCTTTGATAAATGGAGCTGGATGGGCGAAGACCCAAAGTTTCCGGCCAGCTATAATGAAGTTCACGGTGAGGGCAGTTTCACCGAATTTTTAAAAGAATGGGAAGACATTACCATTGGCAAGATATCTGAAATCTGGATGTTTCGGAAAGATCTTAGCGGAGTTAGTGGGGAAGTTAAGGCTGCAGAACGGTAGTAATAAAATGTGAAATGATTAGTATTTATAAACCTAAAACATCAATAAAATGAAAAAATTAATCTTATTGGGATTAACTCTAATCCTTTTTACGGCATGTCAAAAAAATGAACCAATACGCTATACAGCCACTTCCCCGGAAATTAATGTGGCTAAAGCCGTGGTCAAGGATTATCAGGATGGAAATTGGGAAAGTTGGATGACTCATTATGCAGATACTGCAAAGGCTTTTCACAACACTATTGATCCCGCTACTCCAAAAGAACTTCAGGAAGGTCTAATTGGCACTGTTGAACGTCTATCTG
>JBDNHN010000161.1:0-2477 GCA_041688725.1 Gillisia sp. | reverse complement strand
TTCTTTTTCTTTAATTATTGGATTGAATTTGACAGAGTAATCTTTTCTAGCGGCCTCACTTTCCTTTGAAAATTTATCGTAGTCTGCTAGGTACAACTCACTTTCTATTTCACTTGGCTCGTATCCCAACATAAGAATTGATTGGTCTCCGGCATTGTCCAGGTGATACGGTGTATTGACTTGTTGGTCAAACCGTCCTAACCATTGATACGTCAATATCTTATTGAATCGATTAGTTGTAAATTTTGATAGTTCAGTCTTTAGTTCAACCATAATTGTCCTTAGTTTCCTGGAACCTATTTGTTTTCCAAAGTCAAGGTAAACAAAGCCTGCTTTATCAGTATTTGTCCTAAACACATTGTCTATACAATACTGCGCGATATTTTTTATATTAACCTCTTTTATTTCCATTCTGGTTGAATTTAAACAACGTCTCGTTTACATCAAAAAATAATACTTTAGGCCGAACCTTTGTCAAAGTAATATTTTCTTTTCCTAGCTCATTTCCTAACTCCATACTTGGCATTATAATTCCTGATGCTCCCATAAATCCTAAGTTTTTAATAAATATTCTTCGGTTATTGCTCATTTGTAACTGATAATTTCTTGTTTAGATACAGATTTTCAAAAGCCATAGGTATATAACTAATTGCCGTTACTGATTTTTTTATATTTGATAAGTTTAAAAACATAAGTGCCAGATGAAATAACTGGCACTTATGATGTAAATGATTATTTATTCCAGGCAAACTTCTCGAAATCTTTGTCCAATGGTGTTTCAGCAATATGATTTGTGTAATTACTTATTACCTTTTGTGACAAACCAAGAATTATTTCTAGTAAATGTCTTTGGTTGTATCCTGCGGCATTAAAGTGATCCAATTCTTCTTGTGAAACACGACCACGGTTTCTGGTA
Source organism: Gillisia sp. (assembly GCA_041688725.1). Taxonomy (GTDB): domain Bacteria; phylum Bacteroidota; class Bacteroidia; order Flavobacteriales; family Flavobacteriaceae; genus Gillisia. The sequence goes on along the minus strand of JBDNHN010000161.1, from coordinate 1,561 downwards.
ACAGATAAGGTCATTTCGTGTAAAGCTTGAAGTTTTTCGGAAGGCATTGTTGTCCTATTTCTCAAGGCTTCAGTAATCGAATCATCTACTTTCATTGCTTTTGCAATAGCAGAATGTGCAGGTACACAATAATGACAATTGTGTTCTACATTAATTGTTTGCCAAACTACTGTAAGTTCCTCATTATCAAACGATGAGTTTACAAAAAGCTCATGGATGGATTGGTAGGCTTCTAACAATCCTGGTGCTTCTGCCAATGCTCCGTGTAGATTTGGAACATAACCATAGGCTTCTTTAGAGTTTTCAAGTAATGCTTTACTTTTTTCAGGCGCTGATTCAATGGTATGAATTGTTAATGTTTCACTTGTTTTTACTGTACTCATAATTTTTGTTTTTTTATGTTATGCTTATTATAAAATAACTAAACAATTGTTTAGTTATGGGTTAAAAAAAATGTTATACATTTTTAAATACGTTCTCTATATAATTGTCCAGTTGTCTTTTACTAAATACTCTCGTGGCAGAAGACAATCCAAACATTGAAATAATTAGAAAATCTGCTTGTTGTTCAATAGTAGCTTTATTTTTTGTTTCATCTTGTCTTAAGCTATCGGTGAATACTTGTTTTACTTCCTCTGTGAATTTTGATAAAACTTCCTTTATCTTTTCATCTGCATCTTCCCTTATTTCATTCGCTGTGTTTGTTACCAAACAGCCTTTTCCAAATTCTGTTTCTTTTGAAAAATCAATAAAATCATAGAAGTATTGCTTTATTCCTTCAATGCCGTTTGCAGATGATTTCAACTTGTTAATGAGTTGATTCAACTTTTGTATATAACACTTTATGCTTTCAAGAAAAACCCCGTTTTTATTTCCGAAACTCGAGTATATGGAAAATTTATTTATGCCCATTTCCTTTTCAAGCATCTGCATAGATGTGGTTTCATAACCGTATTGCCAGAATAAATTCATAGCCTTCTCGATTACTTCTTCTTCTCTATATTCTTTTTTTCTTGCCATTATTTTTCTAATACAGAGCAAAACTAAACAATCGTTTAGCAATAAAAAATATTTTAACCTTTTTTTTAAATTTAATGTATAGGGTTGAATAAGAATTGGGATATTATGGCTTAAGTTTTAATGTCGTAAGGTGTTTCTTTAATTGTATTCATTATATCTAGTATCAAAAAAAGGAGAATTACTACGGGATCTATGTTAAAGACTTATTACACGCACGTTTATAGCAGTAATCGATTTCAATGATTAATAGGAGTGAAGTGTTTTTAAATAAAACTATAAAATATGACCAATATTAGTTTTTAAGAAAAAAATTAAAAATAGCTTTGTGCTACTTTAAAAAACCATATTATGAGCTATACTAAAGCGTGCATCATTTGTAAAAAAACGTCAATGGAAACACCAGTGACCAAATTTTATCATAAAGACAGCGAGTTTTATATCTGTCCGCAACATCTACCCGTTTTAATTCATAACCCACAAGATCTGGTCGGCTTATTGGATGGATCAGATAACTTACAAGGCGGATAGCGAACAATTGTCA
>JBDNHN010000160.1:0-2635 GCA_041688725.1 Gillisia sp. | reverse complement strand
TAGTTCATTTAATGATTATCTTACTTAAGATGGAATTTAATACTAATTTAATTTTTAGACGACCGATTATTGGTGGAATTGTTTTTGCTTTAGTAATGGGCATTTGTACATTTACCTTTGGGGAGATTTCCGGTTTTCAAGCCAGGGAATTATTGGCTACTTCCACGTCAGGGATCCTAACTCTTTGTTATGTAATAATATTAGGTTCAATTAATATTTTGATCATCATACTCTACCTTCTAAGTTTAAAGATCCCAATAGATTCAATATTAAGACATCATCATTTCCGGCTCCTGTCAACCATTGCAAAAGTCGATACTATTTTAATTATTACTGCAATAAGTACCCTCCTATTGCTGAATGTACCCATTACACAAACACAAATAATCCCCGATTCCTTATATCGCACCATCTATTATATAATCCTGGTAATTGCCTCTATCTTGGGAGGCGGATTTATATCGATAATCATTATGATTTACGAAACAATTACCACGTTCATTCACCGGAAAGATGGCGAAAATACTGATAAGCCCGAAGTTGAGCAGGAAAAGGAAATTGAAAAGGAAACTGAAAAATGGCGATTGGAGATAGTCTCTCCGAATATTCAGAAAGCTATATTCGATAGGATCAATTTAAAAAACCTGCGTTTATAGGTTGAATTCAAGACTAAAACAGAATAGTTTAGTCTTGAATTCCCTATTAATATAAAAAAGTTACCTTCTTGTATCATCAGTAAAATATAATGATACTTTACTTTAGTGATTTTAGTCAGTCAAAATTTTATGAACTGATTTGTCATGAAATTTACTACTCCTGTATTCTGCTCAATGTATCCAAAATTGCGGATTGATCCTCTTCCTCTAGGTTAAATTCGGGCTTCCCGCGCAACGGAAACAAATAGCTGAACGGCTGTTCAAATTCACTCCAGCTTTGGGCAAGTCCATACTCATCATTTTTACTTTTCATTTGTGGCCGGGTAAACTTATTTAATTCGCTGTCATAAGGAGAACCCAAAGCATCTTCTCCGGTAAAAAGCATCCCCTCATTAATATTTGAATGTATAATCACCGATCCACCGCCGTTTCCCGGAATGTTAAAAATGGTTAAACCAAAACTTTTAAACAATTCATTTTTTTTAGCGGTTATATCTTTAATTTTAAAATCCTCCTTTACTGTTGTCATTGGATGTGCATAAATTGGGGCTCCTCCGGCGTCTTTAGAAATCGTTTTTAGATCGGCATAGGCATTTTTAAATACAGATGTATTGGAAATTAAAATTGCCTTGATATTATAGCCATCTTCAACCCGTTTTTTTACTGCTTCCTTGGTTGCTTTTTCAATTACATCAATCAGGATAATGTCTTTTTGATTTAGATGCCGGATGGCATAGCCCTGATTAAAACCATCTTTCCCGGCCTCACCCTTAATAATAAATGTATCCGGGATCAATTTTAAAAATTTTCCGGTTTCTCCTTTTCCTATAAACTCAGGCGTTTGGGTATCAAAATCCTCTAATTTATCTAATTTATCTACTATTTTCATAATTACAAATATGTTTTGGTTTATGCAATCAAGATACAATTAGAAGGGAATTTGACAAAGCGTTTTTATGTTTTTAACGGGCTTTTAGCACTGTGTTAAGGAGAGCGCAAATGCCGAAAAAATCCCGTGGTGCGAAAGTGAAAAATCACAATTTATTTTATCGTCATCACACATCAAATACGGGATAAAATTGCGGTCTTTTTCTATACTGATTTTTGCCTGCGGAAGTTTTTTTAATTCTGAAACAGCGAGGATTAATTCCTGTTTTATATCTGTTGAATGTGTCAAGATCTTTTGCACTGTATTTTTTTGCTGAAATTGGGAAGCAATGCAATGAAGATGATCTTCCCCAATGAATGTTTGCGTGTAATAACTGCAATCCCATATTTGAATTTTTCCAAAAACTGAAGTATTATCCCCGGCAATAATTTCACTGTTAAATTGTTTCGGATTAAAACTTCTGGGCAATTTAAACCGCCGCTGATGGGCTTTATAAGTGGCTTCTTTCATCGCCCATAATAACCAAAGCCTGCGTTCCGGAAATTCAGAATTTAAAATTAGGCCTTGCTCGTTTTCTAAAAATAGTTTCTCCAAAAATCCCCTGCGCCGCCAATTGCTTTGCAAAGCTGCCGTATTAAAATCTACAATATCATTGCCTATCATTTTCCTGCCAGTTTAAGCTGAATAATTTTTTTTGCATCCAGAACTCTAAGCATATCGTTCATGGAATCGTTGTCAATTTCTATGTTGAATTCATCTTCCACATCCAGTACCACATCGACCAAATTGGCCGAATTAATCTTTAAATCATTTAAAAAGTCTGTATTCTCATCAAAATTTTCCAAGCCTTCTTTATTCTGAACATATGGAGTGACAATATTTTTTAATTTTTCAAGCAGTTCTTTATCAGACATAGTTTAATTTTTTAGTGACGCTGTGATGCTTTGATGCTGTTGCATTTTTTAAAAAGTTACAAAATTCCATAATAAATTTTCATTTTAAACCAAGATAACATCCAATTTCGTTTTCGTCTGCATAAATCTGCGAACTCTGCGGGAATTTTTTTTTATCCTGCAGATTTAAGTTATTT
>JBDNHN010000019.1:0-3909 GCA_041688725.1 Gillisia sp. | reverse complement strand
GAAATAACTCCAACATATAATGGAATATTTTTTAATGCAGGTTATTCATTTTAGGGTAACAAGGAAAAATAAATTTCGCCTAACAAAAAACTGTGGTAAAAAACAAGCGATTTGCTTCGCCGGAAAAATCTCCGATTTTCCAGTCGCACAAATCATAAGCAAGACCGTTATAGCTTTTCAAGAACCGCCTGTTTAGATTATACTTTCTGCTCTATTGGTTTTTAACCAGCTAAAATTTATGCCTTTCCTGATAAATAAAGGAATGATGGAGGCTCAAAATACGCTGCGTCAAAGCATTATAAAATGGCAGGAGTATTTACGATTCTTATAGGCAGGGAATTGGGGGAGGAGGAAATTTAACAAATCCTTAAAAACGACAATAACCTGCGTTTTTCCTGTAATAATCTTGCTTAAAAGGCTAAATTGCTATCGATATAACACGTTGTGCAAAATATTAAAAAAAATTGATGAATATTCAGAATTTAGTTGAAGATAAGTTGAACAATTTATGGGAAGAATTTGAAAAGGAGGACTTTTGTGAATTTTCTCCAAATTCAATATTAGAAGTCCCAAATGACGGAATTATTTTTATCGGACTTAATCCATCACTTATTGAAAAGGTAAAAAAACAACTTATTGAAAAGAACGATATTAAGTGTAATTTCCACAAGTTAATTTACGATAAGAACAAAGAATACCGATACTTCAAAAAATTCTTTGATGTTTCAGAAAAGACAGATTTGAATTGGGGACATATCGATATTTTATATAATAGAGATACTAGTCAAAAAAATATTGAGAAACTGTCGAAGCAAGAAAGAGGTAAAGAATTTTTAACTAAACAATTCGAAATTACCAGAGATGTTTTAGATAAATTAATTGATAAGAATAATCCAAGAATTTTTGTAGTTACAAATGCTCTCGCTAGAGATTTTCTTGGAAAGTATCATAAACAAAAACCAGATGAAAAAACTAATCATAGAATTGGTTATGATTTTATTTGGAATGAAGAATTAGGCACGTATTTTTATAATAATAATCCATTTTTCTTTACGAGTATGTTAACTGGGCAAAGATCATTAGATAATGGATCTTATAAGAGATTGATTTGGCATATCAATCTTATAAAGAATAGAATGTCCATTAAAAGTACATAGCACACCATCGGTTATCGCAAATAGCGGGCAATCGAGTGAAAAGTGATATTTTAGAGACCAAGTAACAAAACAACTTACCTGCCTGGCCGACATGTTCGTGTCCCTACTCCACGCTACTTGCGATAACCGAGACCGGTAGCTATTTAATAAAAAACAGATATATTATGAAAAAAGCATTGATTTTACTCACGGTTTTAATTTTGACTTCATGTAACGCCTATAAGGATATTTCCGTTGACAATCTCTCTTTAGGGATGTCGACAGAACAAGTTCAAGCAATTGTTAAAAAAACGATGGTACAAGTTTCTATGTCTTTAGATGAAGATAGTGAAAAACAAGTCTTTCAAGTACAAAAACGAATTGTTAGAGGTGGCATTGCTCGACAACAGAGATATAACCTATATTTTATCGATAATAAATTAGTTAAGTATGAAAAAGATTCTGAAAAATTTTCATTCTGATATTTCTAAAAACCTAGCTAGAATAACACCTAGAAGCAATAGCGCCATAAGGGATGCTTCTACTCATAGCCGAAATTGCATGCACCAATTAAACCTCAAAATCAAACCCAAGAATTGCCAATGAACATTTTTAGAATCTTATCCTCAAATGATGGTTCAATTAATGAACCTAATGTAAGTTCCTTTTTAGCATATTTATTAGACCCCAATGAAGATCACGGAATTTCCAGTTTATTGCTTCAGGAAATATTAAATGACATTTCAGAAACCAACAAAGACTTTCTGTCTAAAATTAAATACAATAATAGAATCACTGACTTGTCAAAATATTCGGGATATTCTGTAAACATAATTCCTGAACTATCTGTAAATCTCGATAAAAAAGGAAAAAGGAAAAGAAGAGATATTGACATTATTATAGAGATAATTGATAGTAACACAAGTGAGATAATCTATTCAATTTGTTTAGAGAATAAAATAACCGATTCTTCAATTATTAAAGATGATTCACAACTTGAAGATGAACTTAAAGGTTTGGAAAATTATTATTCTGAAAGTGATTTTGCACCGGAAATTTATATTGTTTACTTAACACCTTATCCATCGAGCACCTCTGGTTCTTCGTTTGAAAAACTGGAATATAATAAGAAGCATCATCTATATTGGGACAATCACGAGAATTCTGTTTTCAACAAGTTAATTAAAATATTCAATGACGAAAAAGAAGGCTTGATTGACCCAATAAACAATCAGTCATCATACCTTCTAAAATCGTTTCTCTCATTTATTAAAACTAATTTCAAAAGCTATATTGAGGAACGGAAAGAAAAACTTGAAAAAAAGAATTATGGAAAACCTGTGATAGATCTTTTGAAAGATTTCTCAGCAACCCTGGATTCAAATCAAGAATACTCAATTGATTTTATAAAAAATAAATTTTCGGAATACGTTTTAAAGCTTTCCGGAATTGAACTTGTCAACTCCACCAGAAATGTTCACATCTCTCTTTCAGTTGTAAATGAGAGAAATAGAGGTCACTATAATGTAAAAAGACCGGATAATGAAAGGAAAAATATTTTTTACTATTCAGATGATTCCAGGAAAAAAATAAAATTATTTAACCCTGCAATTAACTCAGATATAAAGGTTTATTATAAAGGTGAGGAAGGAATTGAATGTCTGAAAGCAGAAGAATTAATGGGTGTATAATACCGCATATAATTTATGCTTACAATTAAACTAGTACAAACGACGAACATTGAACAAACGATTTGGTATGCGAGAAAAATAGTTTTATCAAGTTTAGGTCAGACCAAACTATTACAATTTAATGAGCAAATTCATATTAACTCTAAGTTTTCTTTTTATTTGTTCACTCGGTTATTCTCAGGAAGAAATTATTCTGGAGGGAAAATTAGTTGCAGATTCATTAGATAATACTCGTATCAACATTATTAATTCAACTCAAAAAATAGGAACAACTAATTCCGATTTAGGAGAATTTTCCATTAAGGTTAAAGCGAATGATACTCTAATATTTTCATCTGTTCAATATGAAACAATCACTTTAATAATCTCCAAAAAAAACATATCACAGAAGTTCCTAAAAATTAAATTAACTGAAAAGGTGGTAGATTTAGATGAAGTACAAATAAGTAATATTGAATTAACCGGAAACTTGATGCAAGACATAAACGGGATTAAAACTTTTAATGTTTACCAGAATATTCCTATTTCAAACAAGCCAAAATTGACATCAATAGGCAGAAAGCTTTTTACAGCTAAAGATGGATTTCTCGACCCTTTACTAAACAAGATCTCAGGAAGGACGGAAATGCTGGAAAAGGCTAATAATAACGAACAGTTGACCTTAGATGTTCAAAAAGGAATTGATGTTATGGATGAATCAATTTTTATTAATTTGCTAAAAATCCCGAAAGAAGAAGTAAAAAATTTCGTTTATTACTGTGCAAACGATTCAACTTACAGAAAGCTGATTGCGGAAAATAATTATTTGGAAATTTTAAAATTGTTCCAGGAACAGGCTCCTGTATATTTGAAGTTGAGGGGGTTAAAACCACCGACCAACGAGGCTTATCAGAAATAACGGTCAGCTTTTCAAAGAAAATAATTAACTTCACCAACAAACCAGGTCTAACCTGTATGCAGGGCCGGCAAGTCCGCGTCCCTGCTCCATCAATTTGTGTTAATCGAGATCGTTTTAAGTAATATTATATGAAAATCCAATTAAATAAGATAGTTAAAAATCTAAAGAATTATAGTAAGAAGTT
>JBDNHN010000159.1:0-2734 GCA_041688725.1 Gillisia sp. | reverse complement strand
TTCAATGCATAAGAATCTGAACTGATAAATTAGCTAAATTCTCTAAGCACACTGATATACAGCAATTTTTATCTTTGATGTTAATTGAATTTAAAGGTATGAAAGTTCTTTGTTATTCACAGTCTTATGCGTTATTTGTTATTCACAGTCTTATGCGTTATTTGTTAAAAATACATGATTCCTGTATTCTCGTATGTACTGCAAACATCCAAAAGCCAGGTGTACGGGGTTATGCATTTCGCGGGATGGGAATTACAGGCTAATACCGCCTTATGCACATATGATGAACCCGGGAAGCGTGATTGCCTATGAAGGGATCCACGATATCCACCTTTTGATCACGGGAATGGATATTACAGGAATACCGCTTTTAATTAAAGTTAGAAAAAAGAACCCAGAGACAAGAATCAAGGCATTATACATCAGATTAAAGACAAAAAGAGGGCAACTATATAGGAGTTGCCCTCTTTTTGTCTGTTTTATTTTATGATTTATTTAAAGTCGAAATAATTATTTAACCAACTCGAATTCTGACTTTAAATTAGAAACTGAATTTGTGCCTACAAAAACCTCAAAAACACCTGGTTCTGCTACAAAATCCAAATCATAATTGTAGAATTTTAAATCTTCAACCGACAATTTGAAGATTAGCGTTTTTGTTTCACCTTTTTTCAGTGTTATTTTTTGAAATCCTTTTAGTTCTTTTACTGGTCGGGTTACAGATCCTACTAAATCCCGTAAATACAATTGCACAATTTCTTTACCATCATAATCACCGGTATTCTTAACTTCCACAGAAACCTCTATTGATCCATCTTCGGAGATTTTATCAGAACTTAACTTTAAATTATCATAGCTAAAAGTGGTATAACTTAACCCGTAACCAAACGGATATAATGGCTCATTGCGCTCATCTATATAATTGGAACGGAACTTCTCAAACTTACCTTCCTTGTTGCCAAGTGGTCTTCCTGTATTTTTATGATTATAATAAAGAGGAATCTGTCCTACACTTCGTGGAAATGTCGCCGTTATTTTAGCCGATGGGTTTACATCCCCAAATAAAACATCAGAAATTGCTAAGCCCGCTTCACTTCCGGGAAACCATACATCCAGGATTGCCCCAACACTTTCATTTTCTTCAGTAAGAACCAAAGGTCGTCCGTTAAATAATACCAAAACCACCGGCTTGCCGGTTTTCACTAAAGCTTTTAGTAAATCTTTCTGAGACTGAGGAATGGAAATGTTTGTACGACTGCTACTTTCCCCGCTCATTTCTGCAGATTCACCTAAAGCGGCCACAATAACATCTGCTTTTGAAGCAATTGCCAATGCCTCATCTAATAATTGTTGATCGGTTCTGCCATCACGGGGAATTTCTTTGCCAAACATGGTAGCATTTTTTTCAAACTCTAAATCATAATCTAAATTACTGCCTTTGGCATACAGAATAGTCGCTTTTTTACCTACAATGCTTTGTAATCCATCAAGTAAGGAATTCGACTTTTCCTGTTTAGTTGCCACGCTCCAGGTTCCTGCCATGTTTTCGCTGGTATCAGCCAAGGGGCCTATCAGTGCAATTGTTCCCGATTTTTTTAATGGTAAAATATTGTCTTTATTCTTTAATAAGACCATAGATTCCGCAGCTACTTTCCTAGAAAAAGCTCGGTTTTCATCAGTAAAAATTTCAGTTTTCGCTCTGTTTTCATCACAATATTTATAAGGATCTTCAAATAATCCCAATTGAAATTTAGCTTCTAACATGCGTCTTACAGCTTGATCAATTTGCCCCATATTGACCTTTCCTTCTTCCAACGACTTTTTTAAAGTTGAAATAAATCCTTCGCCCACCATATCCATATCTACTCCGGCATTTAAAGCTAAAGCGGAAACGGTTTGAAGATCACCCATTCCGTGATCTGTCATCTCATTAATTCCTGTATAATCGGTCACTACAAAACCTCCAAAATTCCAATCAGACCTCAGCAAATCTGTAAGCAGCCATTTATTACCTGTAGCAGGAATACCGTCAATTTCATTGAAAGAGGCCATTACCGAAGCTACTCCGGCATCGATTGCTGCTTTATAAGGTGACAAATATTCGTTGTACATTCTAATGCGGCTCATATCAACCGTATTATAATCCCTTCCTGCTTCAGATGCTCCGTATAATGCAAAATGCTTAACACAAGACAGAATAGTATTGTTCTTGCTTAAATTATCACCCTGGTATCCATGAACCATGGCTTTTGCTATTTTCCCTCCCAAATAAGGATCTTCTCCAGATCCCTCAGATACTCGTCCCCAACGAGGGTCTCTGGAAATATCTACCATTGGTGAAAATGTCCAGTTAATACCATCAGCCGTTGCTTCTTTAGCAGCAATTTGTGCTGTTTTTTTAATCATTTCCATATTCCAGGAACTAGATAATCCTAGCGGAATTGGAAACGTGGTTTCATAACCATGAATCACATCCATACCGAAAATCAAGGGAATTTTTAATCGGCTTTTTTCAACTGCAATTCTTTGAACTTCTTTTATTTTTTCTACGGACTTGATATTGAATAACCCACCCACTTTGCCTTCTTCAATCTTTTTGGCTATATCAGAGCTTTGCGATGCACCCGTTGTAATATCTCCTGAGGATGGTAAATTTAACTGACCTAACTTTTCTTCTAAAGTCATTAGAGAAAGCAAGGAATCAATTTTTTTATTCATCTGAACTTCATCAGCT
>JBDNHN010000158.1:0-4691 GCA_041688725.1 Gillisia sp. | reverse complement strand
TGTGCAATTACCGCCTTGATAAATTGAACCGATTTGTTCGCTTCTACCCCACTCACCGGAATTTCGGTGAGTTCACTTATTTCTATAATTGTCTTATTTCTGTATGGTGGCAGATAATGTAAAGATTTGCCTTGCTGCTTAGCCTTCTGGATTACTCCCTTGAGCTTTGACATTGTTTTCACCTCAGCAACACCGCATTTTTCTGCAAAAGTTGCCAATGGTTCCGAAGCTCCTACCCACACCATATCTTCAGGTGTTAGATCGTCCCCAAATAAAATCTCCTTATCTTCATCAAGATCGATTACCACATAAAGATCAGGATGATTAATTCCGAAGTAATATAAAAATGTACTATCCTGACGAAATGGATACCAGTTATCTTTACAATTCATTCCGGCTTCCTTGTTTCCGGGAAAAATAAGGATTCCTGATTTTACTTTTTTCTTTAAAGCTTCTCGTCGCGCTACATAAATTTCTTTTAAAAACATCTATTTTTCCATTTTTGTTAGTAATTCTACATCTACATAATACATATGCTCAATTCTCCAGGGAGTAAACAGGTATTGATTTTTATGCTTAATGTTTACACTTTGCCATTCTGAAGAAGGAATGATTTTAATCCGTTCATAATCTCCCTTTAAAACTAAAGGAAGATTGAAACCTTTCAAACAGTTGGTATATCGGTAAAAAATCTTACTGTTTGGACCATCTACATACAACTGCAATTTTGGAATTTGAATAGTAGTTAAGTACTGCTGAAATACCGTTGAGTAATCGTATCCTGCTTTCTCTGAAATATATTGCTGAATCTCTGTCCCATCTACCGTTTTATTATGAAAAGTCATATTTAATCCGGTAAGGATGTTCTTGAATAACTTATCATTGTCCAAACTGTGACGAATGCTATGCAACATATTTCCTCCTTTTGGATACATATCGCCACTTCCCTTTGCGTTTACACCGAATGCAGGAATAACCGGTTTTTTATTCTCAATTCCGCTTCGTGTTCCGTAATTATAATCATTGGCTGCTTCTTCCCCATATACGTAATCGAGGAATAGGGTTTCACTATAATTGGTAAAACTTTCGTGAACATACATATCGGCCAGATCGTTACTGGTGATATTGTTGCCAAACCATTCGTGACCACTTTCATGAATAATTATAAAATCCCAGGTTAAGCCTAATCCTGTACCAGAGTCATCACGACCGCGATACCCCGGCGCATAAAAATTACCATAAGAGACATTAGATTGATGCTCCATCCCGGGATGTTCAGTTTCTACAAGTTTGTAGCCATCTTCATAAAACGGATAAGGACCAAACCAATATTCAAAAGCATCTAGCATATTGTGAACTTCGGTTGGCATATAATCCTCAGCTTTTTCCAGATTGTAATCCAGCACCCAATAATTGAGATCCAAATCACCTTTTATCCCTTTATAAATTTCTGAGAAGTTTTTATAATGCCCAATATATGGGATAATCGTATAATTACTAATCGGATTTTCGACACCCCATTTGTATGAAATTGTTCCATCTTTATTATCAGTTTTATCTAGCATTCTCCCATTGGCCACTGCCATTAAATCTTTAGGCACCCGCATAGTTAAGGAAGCACCGCGATCGGGCTCATCACTTTGGTGGTCTTTGTTAGGATACCAGATTGAAGCTCCAAGTCCCTGACAGGTAACCGTCATCCAGGGACGTCCTTTTTCATCTTTCGTAAAGGTCCATCCACCATCCCAGGGTGCACGAATGGCTTCATGTGGATACCCACTAAAGTAGATTTTCACTTCATGCTCTGATGCTATTTTTTGTTTTAGAGTTTGAACATGATACACATTAGCTTCCCGACTAAATTTTAATGACTGATTTTGATCGTAAATTACGCTATCTATCACTAATGGCTTCTGAAGGTCAATTTGCATAACATCAGGGTGTTTATCCTGTATAACTTTATAGGTGATTTTATTATATCCTGAAGTATATTTCTTATCAAAATTAGGAATTACAGAGATATCATATCGCATAACATCCCACCAGGCTCTTTCGGGTGTTATACTACCGCGGAGAGTATCCGCATGAGTAAAGTTTTGAGAAAAACAGGTGCAACCAATTAAAAGTGTAAAAAAATATAGTAAACGCATTCAGTAAGATTAATGATAAAAAAAATTAAAACCTGAAGATAGGAATAATGGTCTGAAATAGTTCCGCTTTAGAATCAATTGTTTAAAACAGCTGCGCTATTTATCATTGGTGCTTTTGCTGTTATGATTATTCTAGCGGCGCTGAATTCATTTTTTGGAAATAATAATACTACAATAAGTTAAAAAAGACTTAGGAATTCCCAACTCCTTTTTTTGTATATTTGAGATGAATTAATCTTCGATTAAATGCTTTTTAAAAAGAATATATCAAACTTAATAAAAACATACAGGATGCTTTTTGAATGTTTGATTTTCTTTGCGCGACCCTTCTAATTACCTTCCAAAATTATTCCAACTTATTGTCTCATTATTTTCGGTTTTAAACTAAAACCTAGTTCATATTCTAAAATTATGGAAACAAATCAGAATTTACTAAGCCCTGAAAGACCAGCGTCTGCACAAGGTAATTTTTATAAACCAATTACAAATTCCATTGGTCCGGGAATGAATGAACGCATCCAGAAACTTAGAAAAATAAGTTTTGAAGCGGAGCCGTCATTATCTATTGAAAGAGCCTTAATTGAAACACAATTTTATAAAGTAAACTTCGGAAAATATTCAACTTCAGTTTTAAGAGCTTTGAATTTTTTAGAAATTTGTAAACAAAAGACAATCTATTTAGGTGAAGGTGAATTAATTGTAGGAGAACGTGGACCAAAACCAAAATGTATACCAACATTTCCAGAATTAACCTGTCATAGTGTTGAAGATTTTCACGTATTGAATAAGCGTGAAATGCAACGTTATACCATTGCTCAAACAGATATTGATACTTATGAGAAAGAGGTAATTCCTTATTGGAATGGAAAAACAATGCGAGAACGAATTTTTGGTCATGTTCCAAAAGAATGGTCTAATTTATATGAAGCTGGCTTGTTTACTGAATTTATGGAGCAACGTGCGCCAGGACATACAGCTTTGGACGGGAAAATTTATGAAAAGGGCATGCTCAATTTCAAAAAGGAAATTCAAGAGCAAATAGCTAAGCTGGATTTTTTAAATGATCCCGAAGCAACAGATAAAAAAGAACAATTAGAAGGAATGTCTATTTCTTGTGATGCGGCAATTGTTTTTGCAGAAAGACATGCAGATTTAGCGTTGGAACAATTAGAAAAGGAGACCAATCCTAAACGCAAGCAAGAGCTCCAAAAAATAGCAGAAGTATGTCGCTGGGTTCCGGCAAATGCACCAAGAAATTTTCAAGAAGCTATTCAAATGTATTGGTTTGTTCATTTAGGAACTATTACAGAATTGAATGGTTGGGACGCTATGAATCCCGGTCATTTCGATCAGCATTTAACTCCCTTTTATGAAAAGGAACTAACCGAAGGAACTTTAACAAGAGAAGAAGCAAAAGAACTATTAAGTTGTTTTTGGATTAAAGTTAACAACCATCCTGCACCTCCAAAAGTTGGAATTACAGCCAAAGAAAGTGGGACTTATAATGATTTTACCAATATTAATATTGGGGGAATAAAAAGAGATGGCTCGAATGGTGTAAGTGAAGTTTCCTATATAATTTTAGAGATTGTTGAAGAACTGCATGTGCTTCAACCTGGAAATTCTGTACATATTAGTTCAAAAACTCCTGACCGATTTTTAAAAGAAGCCTGTAAAGTAATTAGACAAGGACACGGATATCCTTCTATTTTTAATCCGGATATTTATATTCAGGAAATGTTGCTCCAAGGAAAAACATTGGAAGATGCACGTGAAGGTGGCTGCAGTGGTTGTATTGAAGTTGGCGCATTCGGAAAAGAGGCCTATATTTTAACAGGTTATTTAAATGTTCCAAAAATTATTGAAATTACCCTAAATAACGGTATAAACCCAATTACAGGAAAACAAGTAAGTATTCAAACTGGAGATCCGAGAGAATTTAATACCTATGAGGAATTATACAATGCTTTCATAAAACAACTGAATTATATTGTAAATCAAAAAGTTTTGGTGAGTAATTACATAGATAGAATGTTTGCAAAATACAGTCCTGCAACATTCTTATCTGTGGTAATTGAAGATTGCATTACCAAAGGAAAAGATTATTACAATGGAGGGCCAAGATACAATACCAATTATATTCAGTGTACTGGTTTAGGAACTGTTACTGATAGTTTGTCCGCCTTAAAAAAACACATTTTTGAAGATAAAACCTTTTCAATGGAAGCACTTTTAAATGCAATCTCTAAGAATTTTAAAGGTGAAGAAATTATGTGTCAATCCATTATTAACAATACACCTTTCTATGGCAACGATGATGATTATGCAGATGCTATTGCTTTGCATGTTTATAATGATTTGTTTAGCGCAATTGATGGACAACCAAATACTAAAGGAGAAACATTTCATTTAAATATGCTTTCAACAACTTGCCATGTGTATTTTGGAAAAGCAATGGGTGCAACACCAAATGGGCGTTTAGCGCATAAATCAATTTCTGACGGAACTTCACCGTCACACGGTTGTGACACTAATGGACCC
>JBDNHN010000157.1:0-11942 GCA_041688725.1 Gillisia sp. | reverse complement strand
TAATAAATATCTTTAAACGGTCTTACAGATGGGGAGTAGTATAATGATATAACAGTATTAAAATTAATATAACTAAGAAACACGAAGTTTAATTAACGACATTGGTTATTAATATATTGATCATCCAAAACGTAAATTTTATTATAATTCACTAAAAATCTTCCGGTGCTGAACTGGCAGTTAAAACTAAGTTCGTCACCTTCGTCAATTAAATGAAAATTTTTATTTGGAACAGGTGAAGGTTCGCAGGTTACCGGTTTCGAGAAATCTTCTATCCTATTCTTGGTTATGGCATTGATCTCACTCTCCAATTCGTCTATGAGTTTTTGAGAATCTAAGTTTTTCAGAAGGATATCGTCATCAACAAACTCAATATCTCTTCCCATTGCTTTACCTGTTCGATTCATCTTTAAACTATCCAAACCGATTTCACTTCTAAAGAATGTATGAATGAAAGCGATCTTCACAAAGTTGGAATCCTCCTCTAGATTGGAATTATTATATTTAGGTCTAATCTGAGATGGGGTTCCTTTAACCAGAAAAGAGTCTATAGGAAACTCGCGTTTATCGTACCAGATCTCATGTTTTTGATATTCATAGCCTTCAAAACTTACGCCATGTTCGTTGCGCTCATCCATGCATCGTGCATACATCACAGCTTCTTTGGCAATGTAATGGAACCCATTGCGTTCTCGAAAGAATGGGATCTTGTATTCTTGTTTCAATTTCCACTTTCCTTGATATTTATAACAAGGATAGTTACAATCCTTTGGAAGCTGCTTTAATTTTACATACGGGTTTATGTATTTGTTCTCAAAGCTCCATTTAAGCATATCATATCTGCTTATATTTTCGGTAATTTCTTCTTTTTCTGAAGCACTATTGAAGAAAAGAAATTTAACGGCAAAAATCAATAGAAGGAATAATAAGGTAATTATGACATAGGATGCTAAAGAAGAAAGCCCTTTCCCAGATTTAGGCTCTACTCTTGAGGATTTTGAAATATCCTCCTGCATTTTGTCTGAATTCAAAAGTCTTTGAACATTTCTTATTCCACGCTCAAATTCCCCTTTAGAAGCAGTGTTATTTATTAATCTTGAAAATTGGGAATCACTATAGCAAAGATCTCTTGCTATTTTGGAATTGCTAGTAGACTCAAATTTATTTATTTTCTCGCTAAATCTTCCATAATGCAATTCCAGATTAGAAATAAAAATTTGATGGAGATCTTGAGGATTTTTAGGTTCATTCATAAAATAAGAAATCAACATTTATTGATTTAAATTCGGTAAAATTCGGTAAAATTCGGTAAAATTTACTAAAGCCATAATATTTGTAAATAAATGTTCTACCATTGCTAAAATAAGCCAACAAAATTATCACTAATGTGAATGTGTTAAACAAATGTACAATTAAAACAACAACTAAAAAGCTGAAAAATGAATTGCATCTTTAGAAGTATTTTTTTTACAATAATTGTTTTTACGGGATTTTCATCCTTCGCCCAGCAAACAATTACAGGTTCCATACAAGATGAATTTGGGGTTCCACAAAACGGAGTTAGTATTTTAGAAATTGGAACTTCCAATGGGGTAGTTTCAGATTTTGATGGGAACTATTCTATAAGTGTAGCTAGCGGAAACGCCAGTTTAACTTTTAGATATATCGGATTTAAGACAAGAATTATTGAAGTCAATAACGAAAATGTTATAGATATTATTCTTAAAGAAGATATCGAATCACTGGAAGGGGTAGTAATTACCTCCTTAGGTTTTAAAGCCCAAAAAGACGAACTGGGATATGCCAGTTCTACTGTTAAAGGTGAGGCTATTAGCGAATCTGGTGAGTCTACCTTATTGAACGGACTATCCGGTAAATCTTCGGGAGTTCGTATTTCTCGGAATTCTGGAGATCCTGGAGCAGGTTCTTATATTCAAATCCGTGGGCTTTCCTCTATAACCAGAAATAGTCAGCCATTAATTGTGGTAGATGGAGTTCCAATTAGTAATGATGTACGCGGGAACAGTGGACGTAGCGGTGTTAGTCAGGAGTCAAGGTTAAATGATATTAACCCTAACGACATTGCAAGTGTCTCTGTACTTAAAGGAGCTTCTGCAGCTGCGTTGTGGGGAACACAGGCTCTGGGAGGTGTGATCATTATTACTACCAAAAGCGGGAAATTCAACCAAGGACTTCAGGTTACCTATAATTCAACGTACTCTTTAGATAAAATAAACCAGCGTTATCCTTTGCAAAATAAATTTGGACAGGGAGACAATGGCGTTTACGATATGCGTGCCCGTGATTCTTGGGGAGACCGGATTGCAGATAGGCCTGGTGGAGCAGACGATTTTAATACTTCGGGAGAATTCTATGTAGATCAAGATGGTGAGATCTATTATCCTATTACAAACAAGAATTCACAAGAGAATTACGGCGATTCAAATTTTGATCAAGTATTTGGGGATGGTCACTTTTGGGAAAATAATTTGAGCCTGAGTGGTGGAAATGAAAAAAGCACCATTTTCTTCAGTTTAAGTAACCTTGATCAACAAGGAATTATTAAGAACAGTTCAGATTATCAGCGGTCAACAGCTCGATTTAATGCAAAACACAATTTTACAGATAAGATAAATATTAAATTAAGTTCTAATTATACACATACCAAATCTAACAGAATTAGAAAAGGAGCAAGTTCTTCAGGTCTATATCTAGGTCTATTAAGAACACCTGCAGATTTTGATATTTCTGGTTATAGGGGAGATTATTTTGCCAATGCGGATGCTTCTCCAATACCAGATCGTCATCGTTCCTATCGTGAACCACTTGGAGCAGATGGTTCTCCAACATATAATAATCCGCTATGGACTATAAACGAACAGGAGAATTTAGCGGAAGTGAATAGATTCATTACCAACTTTGAATTTACGGCCTCTCCTTGGAAGTGGTTAGATCTTATTGCAAGAACCGGTTTAGACCACTATAGTGAGAATCGTTCAGAATTCTTTACTCCAGGTTCTGCAGCAGGAGCATATCGTTCAGGTTATTTGGATCAATCTATCGCAACCAATACCATTTTCAATACAGATTTTATTGCCAAAGCGCAGCATACTTTTTCTGATGATTTTGAAGGTTCGTTGCTGGCAGGATTTAATTACAATTCGAAATCACGAAATGTGAATGGATCTTCTGCAACAAATTTTATTCAGTTTGTAGATGTAGCAAGTGGAATTAGAGACATAGATAACGCCTTACCAGAAAATGTACTGGTACAAAGTACAGCAGGGCATGAAAGAACGGCTGCTATATATGGGCAACTATCTCTTTCAGCTTATGATATGCTATTCTTCAATGCTACTTTAAGGGGAGAATCTGCAAGTACCTTTGGAGATGAAGCAGATAATACCTTCTTATTCCCTTCGGCCTTTTTAGCATGGCAATTCTCAGAATTAATGGAGCTGGATGAATCTGCTTTTTCTTTCGGAAAGTTAAGAGTTTCCTATGGAGAAGTGGGTGTGCAACCAGCTAGATACAATACTTCAAATACTTTTGTATCGCCAAGTTATGGAGATTTTCTCGGTGGAAATCTTAATTTGGGATTATTCGGGAACGGTGGATTTGTACCAAGTGCAAGTCGCGGAAATTCTTCATTGAAGCCGGAAAGAAAGAAAGAAATTGAAGTAGGAACAGATCTAAGGTTCTTAGATAACAGATTATCTCTTAGCGCAACTTATTTCGAAAATGTAACAGAAGATGTACTTCTAGACTTTCCAGTACCTAATTCTACCGGTTATGGATCTATTTATGACAATGGAGCTGAAATTCAGAATAAAGGGATCGAACTGGATCTGGGATATAATGTAATTAGAAGTGAAAATATTACCTGGAATATCAACGCCAACTTTACTATGTTGGATAATGAAGTTACAGATCTTGCCGGAATTGAATCTCTGGACTTGGGAGGACTTTCTGCTGTGAGTTCCAGAGCTGTAGAAGGTTATCCTATAGGAGTTCTATGGGGTTCACGATACTTAAGAGATGATGCCGGTGAAATTGTGTTGGACGAAAATAGTTTTCCAGTTCAAGATCAGGTAGAAGGTGTAATTGGTGATCCAAATCCAGATTGGCAGGGAGCTCTAAATAGCACTTTTAAATACAAGAACTTCGGAGTTTCTGTGTTATTCGAAACCTTTCAGGGAGCAGATATTTTTGCAGGTACAAAATCTGTACTTAGCGATCTTGGGACTTGGGGAGGCACTGCCAACGAAATTACAGCTTCACGAAATTATACCACAGCAGATGGAGGGCTTATCAATATTGGCGAAACCTTTAGAGGAAACGTAGGAGATTTTGGTGGAGGCCCCGTTGCATTGACCGAAGAATGGTATAATGGTCGAGGTGGTTTCTTTAGCGGAGGGATAGATGAATTGTATATAGAAGATGGCTCGTGGACTAGATTACGTGAATTAAGCCTGTCTTATTTATGGAATTCTGCATGGTTAAAAAATACAGTGAAGCTGGAATCAATAGAATTCAGGATGACAGGTAGAAATCTCATTCTCTGGACAGATTTTGAGGGGAACGATCCAGACACCAATCTTTCTGGGGTGAGTGCAGCCAGAGGACTAGACTATTTCAATAATCCTGGAACAAAATCTTACTTGTTCAGCTTAACCGCAAAACTATAATTTAATTAAAACAGATATGAAACGATATATAATTTACATGCTTCTTTTGGCTACCTGTTTTTCCTGTAGTGATATGGTAGAAGGAATCAACGACGATCCTAATAGTCTTACTAGTAGTTCATACGGAAATATCCTAACCGGTGCTGAGGTTGGCAATATTATCTTACAGGCAGGAGAAACCGCACGTAGAGCAGGGATCTTCGCCGGACAGTATACAGGTATAGACAGACAACATTTGGGTTATTCACAATACAACCTAACTACCAGCGATTTTGACGGATTGTGGTATAATGCATATGTAAACGCTCTTAGAAATGCCAAACTTGCAGAGCAGGTCGCAACAGATAATGAGATTGGACCCATTACTATAGGTATCACTCAAGTGCTTCAGGCATATATCTCTGGTACTATAGCCTCTTTGTATGGAGATTCTCCTTATGAAGAAGCAGGACAGGTAGAAATTTCAGATCCTGTTTATCAAGATCAATTGGAAATTTATGCTGGTATTCAAACTGCATTGGACGTTGCTATTATGAATTTACAAGCTGGAACCGGAAGACCTTTATCGGGCTCTGAACTTTATGCAGATGGAAACCCAACGGTTTGGACACAAGTAGCATATACTCTAAAAGCGAGATTTTATATGCATACTAAACAATATGCTGAAGCATATGCATCTGCACTTAATGGAATAAATTCCGCTTCAAACAGTTTATATGCACCGGCAGGAACAGCCGCAGATAACTCGAATTTGAACTATCAGTTCTTTGCTGTTGAAACCAGACAAGCAGATCTTGTGGTTTCAGATTTTATGGCAAGTCTAATTCAACCTGGAGCGACAAACCCTATTCCTGAGAATTATCGGGGAAATAGCAAAACCGATGAAACTGCTAGGTATAATTTCTATTTCACTAAAACTAGTGTTGGGATACAGCCAAATACTTCAACGGGCTTTGCTTCTCAAACAGCACCTACTTCTTTAGTAACCTATCAAGAAAATTTATTAATCCTGGCTGAGGCTGGATTAAGATCTCAAGGATTTTCTACTGGATTGGATTATCTAAATCAGTTTAGAGAATTTATGAATGGTGGTGGATATTTGTTCAATATAGATGCAGCTAACCTAAAATACCAACCATATACCACTGCAGATTTTCAGGCAGGAGGTATCGAAAATCCGGGAGACCTTTCCTCAGATGATGCTTTATTGCGTGAGATCCTGCAGGAAAGATATATTACCTTATTTGGGCAGATAGAACCATTTAATGACACCCGTAGAACGGCAGGTCAAAATACGGTAAGAGTTCCGGTACAACCAAATGTGGGGAATTCATTACCGGAGAGATTTTTATATCCTCAAACGGAAATTGACAGGAATAATAATGTGCCTCAACCAATTCCAGATCTTTTTCAGCCTACAGAGGTTAACCAATAAAATATTCAGCTTACTATTTCTATAACTATGAACTTGAAGAAACTAATTTTTGGAATGTCCCTTTTACTTGTGGGAAGTTCTGTATTTGCTCAAAATAAGCAAGAAACCGATATTCTATTTGTGGGTAACAGCTTTACTTATTTCTGGAACATGCCTCAAATGCTTGAGGCAATGGCAAAAAGTCAAGGTTTAAATATTAAGACCACACAATCTACGGTTGGAGGCAGTACGTTGGAAGAGCATTTTAATAAAAAGAAAAACACTCAAACCATCAAGCTGTTGGATTCGGTTAAATACGATTATGTAGTACTTCAGGATCACAGTTTGGCTACCATAGATAATCCTAAAGATTTTAATAAATATTCCAAGAAACTTTCAGAATTGATTCGGAAAAAAGGGGCGAAGCCAGTTTTATATATGACCTGGGGTTATCATTCTAATCCTTTATTACAGGAAAAAATCACTCCTGCCTATAACAACCTGGCTAAGGAACTTTCATCTAAAGTGATTCCAGTGGGACCTATTTTCATGAAAGGCCGTCAGCTAAGACCAGATCTTAACCTGTATTTTGATGATAAACATCCTTCTCCAGAAGCGTCTTATTTAATAGCACTTGTGTTTTATAAAGCCTTTACAGGTAAATCGGTTATGGAAATACCAGACAGGTTAACTACGAAAGCATATGATGGGGAACCTCTTTATTTGATGTTTATTCCTTCGGAAACAGGAAATTTTTTAAGACAATTGGTAGAGGGTTATGAATTCACCAATCTAAATTCTATAACTGAATGAGATTCAATCAGAAATTAGTATTCATCCTTCTGGGGCCAATCCTGTTCTTACTTTTGCAGTTTCTGGACACTCCGGTTAATATGCCTGAAAAAGCATATGATATGCTATGCATTGCCCTCTGGATCGCACTTTGGTGGGTTACAGAAGCAGTGCCAATTAGTGTAACGGCCTTATTGCCTATAGTGTTGTTTCCGTTAACGGGAGCGCTTGATCTTTCTACAACTACTGCTTCCTATGGGCATAAATATATTTTTCTATATATGGGGGGGTTTTTACTGGCAATAGCAATAGAAAAATGGAACCTTCATAAGAGAATGGCACTTTCCATAATTCAACTAATAGGTACCAACGTTTACAATATCATTTTGGGTTTTATGGTGGCTACAGCATTTCTTTCTATGTGGATCTCCAACACAGCTACCGCAGTAATGATGTTGCCAATTGGAATGTCTATAGTTGCGCAGCTAAAAGACAATCCTTCTACTAAGGAAAACGAAAATATAATCTTTGGAAAAGCTTTAATGCTATCCATAGCTTATTCTGCTTCAATTGGTGGAATGGCCACTTTAATTGGGACACCTCCAAATCTTGTATTTGCTGGATATGTTCAAGAAACATATGGCATAGAGATCAGTTTTTGGCAATGGGCAAAGTTTGGTTTTCCAATTTCGCTGTTGTTGCTTGCTATTTCCTGGTATTATTTAACCAGAAAGGCATTCACTTTCAAACAAATGAAATTCCCGGGTGGTAAAACGGAAATAAACAGGTTAAAATCTGAGTTGGGACCAATGAAACGAGAAGAGAAAATTGTACTTGGCGTTTTTGTGTTCACTGCTTTCTGCTGGATCACGAGATCATTCCTGATTGAAGATATCATTCCTGGTATAGACGATACAATAATAGCCATGTTCTCTGGGATCTTGCTTTTCACACTTCCTTCCACAACTCCCGGCGAAAAAATTATTAATTGTGAAGAAGCTGTTAACATGCCATGGGGAATAATCCTCCTTTTCGGAGGAGGTATGGCGCTTGCTGCAGGTTTTGAAGTTACAGGTCTTGCTAGTTGGATAGGAAGTCAGATGACACATTTACAAGCATTACCTTTAATATTACTGGTCTTGGTGATAATCACTAGTGTTAATTTTATTACCGAATTGACCTCCAATCTAGCTACTACCGCAATGCTTTTACCAATACTAGCACCTATAGCTGTTGGTTTAGGAATTAATCCATTCATGCTAATGGTTGCTACAACAGTTGCGGCATCTTGCGCTTTTATGCTTCCGGTGGCAACCCCGCCAAATGCTGTGGTATTTGGATCTGGATATTTAAGAATTCCAGATATGATACGTGCAGGGATCTGGATGAATGTAATATCCATAGTCCTTCTAACACTTATAGTGTATTTTTTATTACCACTAATTTGGGATTTCGATCCTATGGCATCAGGACCTCTGATGCCGCTTAATCCTTAAATCAAAAAATAAATTAATAATGAGAATTATGAAAAATAAAAATTTTCAGCTTTCAAAATGGTCAATTATACTTTGTTCGTTTTTAGTTCTGTTCAGTTATTCATGTAATAACGATGACGATGTCCTTTTGGATGACGGGCAGTTGCGCTTGTTGCAAACTGCTATCAACGATGTAAATATTAAAGATAATTCAGAAAACTTATCCATAGATCCCGTGATCGTTCTTACCTTTTCACATGAATTGGATACGCAACAATTCACTCAGGCTTTCAATTTGAATTCTATGGCAGGTACGGTGAATTATGATCTGCAATTCAGTAATACAAATTCTACGGTTACAGTAGCTATCAATGAAGACCTTGAGTATTCTACAGATTATTTACTGAATTTACCTGCAGGAGAATATGGACTAAACGGGGAATCTCTGGAAAATCCTATCTCCTTAAAATTTATTACTGCAGCATTTGTACCACCTATGGTAAAGCTTTCTACAGATGCAGCTTCTATTGTAGAAACTAATCAAACAGCTACAGTAACCGCAACTCTAAACAAAATCACAGATGATGAGGTAATAGTATATCTGGAATTTGGAGGTATGGCAACTTTGGATGTAGATTATAAAGTCTCTAACGATTCTATTGTTATTCCAGTAGGACAAACCACAGGAAATATTACAGTAAGTTCTATTTTAGATGCTGAGGTTGATGCGAATGAGGAAATTTTAATAAGTATAGAAAGTGTTGTTAATGCAGATGAAAATGGAATGCAACAAGTCTCTATCCTTATTAAAGAAGAGTTGTCACCTTTATCTCTAAAAGGAGTCTTGGCACTTACTTTTGATGGTTCTGGAACCAATGATGGTAAAGCAGTTCATGTTGTTGCTAATGAGGATATAGCCGATCTTAGTATATATGGATTAGGTGTTGCAAATAATGGAGGTGGAACAGATGGAAGAGAATATGATTTCCCAGCTATTTCAGTAAATAAGGGAGATGATATTTTAGTATCGAGAATGCCTGCTATACTTTCAGCTTATTTTGGCAGCTGTGCTTCAGAATTTGAAGTAGTGTTAGAAGTAACTTCAACAATCACCCAAAACGGAGATGATGCTATCGAGCTTTTTAATGGCGAGACTTTAATTGAAGTGTATGGAGATTCTGATGTAGATGGTACAGGATTGGATTGGGAATATTCTGGTTCATGGGCATATAAAACTGAAGGGATATGGACCACTGGAGGATTGGACTGTAGTGTAGGAAGCACAACAACACAAGACTCTAACTGTATCTATCCTATTTGTAAGGAAGCATTAGAGCTTAAAGGTGTACTTGCAATACTTTGGGACGGTAGCGGATCTAACGGAGGGAAAGCCATTCATTTAAAGGTAAATAAAGATATAGCAGATCTTAGTATCTATAGTATTGGTGTTGCTAATAATGGAGGTGGAACCGATGGGGAAGAATTTATTTTTCCAGCTATTTCGGTGAGTGAAGGAGATGATATTTTACTGGCTCGGGAAAAAGCAACGCTTGCAGGTTATTTTGGAGCTTGTGTAGATTCCTTTGAAGTGATAATTGAATCTAATGATGCAGTAGCACAGAATGGAGATGATGCAATAGAATTGTTCATAAACTCGGTAGTGCTGGAAACTTATGGAGATCCAGATATAGATGGTACCGGATTGTTCTGGGAATACTCAGGATCTTGGGCCTATAAAAATAATGGAAGTTGGACTACAGGAGGATTAGATTGCGCAGCAGGTAGTACTTCAACTCAGGAATCTGACTGTCCTTATCCAACTTGCGAATAAATAAGAAGAAAATGAAAATAAAGAATTTAATATATTTGGCTTTCTTCGGAATATTGATCGCAGGGATCTATTCCTGTGGAAAGGATGATGAACCTGCAACTGGAGAGAATATCAATTTGCTTTCAGTAAGGCTGAATGGAGATAGTTTTTCGGGAAATATTACAGATGTTTCCTCACCGGTAAATTTGGAATTCACTTTTTCTAAAGCAGTAGAAGCTTCCGGATTTACCTCGGCCTTTTCAGTTAGTTCTTCTGGAACTGCTCCTCAAATTGCTATTTCCTATACCAATGCAGGATCTAAGGCAGTAGTAACACTTACAGGTCTGGAAGCTGGTAATTCTTATGCTGTAGATCTTAGAGCAGCAACTATTGGTGTTCAGGAAGAGCAACTATTTTCCAGTTTTAGCGGGAATTTTACCGTGAAGGAAACTGTTGTTGAAACCAAAACCCCTTGCACTACGCTTACTGAAGCTTGTTTACAAACACTTAGTTATGAACTGGGAAATGGAAAAACACGAAAATTCAATTTTTATAGCAGTTTTGATTTCATAGATGATCCCGATTTCGATTGGAGTTTTATTTCCAAAGTAGTGATCGTATTCCATGGTCAAAATAGGGATGCCGATAATTATTTTAAATTTATAACCAATACTATTTCGCAACTGAATATAGATGAGAACACCCTTTTAATCGCTCCATTTTTTGCTGAAAATAACACTTCAGACAGCGATAATTTATTTTGGGATTCCAATTGGCGAGAAGGAGCAAATTCATCTAACACCAGTGCTGCTTTGAGTAGTTTTAGTGTGATAGATGAAATTATAAGCAGCATTTCTTCTTCAGAAAAATTTAGCCTTTTGGATAAAATATATATAACGGGACATTCTTCCGGAGCAGATTTTGTTCAACATTACGCGATTTCTACTGATGTAGAAGGGCAGTTTCCTCAAATAAACTTTAGTTACAGCGTTGCCAATAATCAATATTTCTATTACCCTACCCAAGACAGATATGATGAAGCCACGGGACAGTACTTTATACCAACGGACTGTGCCGGATTTAATTTTTGGCCTTATGGCTATGAATTCGCGCCAGATTATTTGGCAGCTGTTTCTGAAGAAGCGGTTCTGCAAAATCTTATATCAAGGGAAATTGTCTATTTTCAAGGAACTGAAGATGTCCAGACTGAAGGGACTTTAAACACTAAAGATTGCCAGGCGGTATTGCTAGGAAGCAATAGACTGGAACGAGGTAAAAACCTGTTTAGATACCTAAATGATTTCTATCCTGAAAATAACAGTTCCCCGATATTAGTTCCCAATATCGGGCATGATGCTGAAGGGATTTATAGCTCACAAGAATTTAAAGATTACTTACTAGATTAGTTTGTTGAATTGCTAGGTTGATAAAAGCTTCAAAGAGATTTGAAGCTTTTTTTATTGTGTGCCGTGCATGGACAATAACTTGACGGTGAAAGTCTGTTATGGGGGTTTTTAGTTACTGTCCCTTGGGTACCAAAACAGGCCGGTTTTTCAAAATATAAACGATCAGATAAAGGTAGATGAACGCAAAGGAATGTTTGTGTTGCAATATCAAATAGAGATCAACTAGAAACCTGATTTAAACAGGATGGATAGATTCGAAAATTTAATCTTTCAACTCACTTAAAAGTTCAAATATTAAATTTCCGTTTTTATCCATTTTATATTGATAGATCGACCTTCCCATAATATGCCCGTCTT
>JBDNHN010000156.1:0-2147 GCA_041688725.1 Gillisia sp. | reverse complement strand
GACAGGTTATTTTAATGAAAGTGATACCAAAGGTTCCAGGAAATTTGTGTCTATTGGAGCCGGGTTTAAATATGCCCCGGTTATAATTGATGTTTCTTACTTATTTTCTACCTCAGATGTTGTCAGCCCACTGGAAGGAACTCTTCGATTTGGACTAACTTTTAATTTTGGTGAAGAATATAGTGAAAATTAATAGAAGTTAATTTATATATTTCCCTGGTTATCTTAAATAATCAGAGGTGACATTTTTATATATGTCGGGCACCAAAAAAATCTAAAAATTAATGAAAACTATTACTATAGTAGCTGTTTTTGAAGTCTTTGATTCATTTGAGAAACTTCCCAAAGAAGTGCAACATTTAATGGAGAAAGCATTTGAGGCAAGAAATACTGCTTATGCGCCCTATTCAAAATTTAAAGTGGGAGCCGCAATCCTGCTCGATAATAATGAAATTGTAACTGGAAGCAATCAGGAAAATGCATCTTATCCCTCCGGTTTATGTGCAGAGCGTACTGCTATTTATTATGCGGGAGCTAAATTTCCTCAGGCTAAAATCAAGAGAATTGCCATTTCGGCAAAATCCATGAACCATCATCTTGTAATTCCAATTCCGCCCTGTGGTGCCTGTAGGCAGGCGATTTCTGAATATGAAGTGAAACAGGAAACCCCAATAGAAATCTATTTTATGGGAGAAGGAGGTAAAATTATAAAATCAAATTCTTTGAAAGATTTATTGCCGCTTGGGTTTGATGGTTCCTATCTATAACGATTTCGATATTTTTTAGCATAAAACTGTTTTCATTTCCTATTGAAAACAGTATTTTTGTGGCTGCCTTACAAATTCCACTGTCCGGCCTTAAATTAATTTGCACATGAAGAAGATTACTAAAGCCACCTATTTGAAGTGGTACGAGGATATGTTGTTTTGGCGTAAGTTTGAAGACAAGCTTGCCCAAGTTTATATTCAACAGAAAGTAAGAGGATTTTTACACTTATATAATGGGCAGGAAGCAATATTGTGTGGTTCGTTACACGCAATGGATCTCACAAAAGACCGCATGATCACCGCTTACAGGAACCACGTTCAGCCAATTGGGATGGGAGTAGATCCTAAAAGGGTGATGGCCGAACTTTACGGTAAAAAAGCAGGAACTTCCCAGGGAATGGGTGGTTCTATGCACATTTTTTCTAAAGAGCACCGCTTTTATGGAGGTCATGGAATTGTAGGTGGACAGATACCATTAGGGGCCGGACTTGCCTTCGCCGATAAATATTTTAAAAGAGATGCGGTTACCTTAACCTTTTTAGGGGATGGCGCTGCACGTCAGGGATCCTTACACGAAACCCTGAATATGGCAGTTAATTGGAAATTACCTGTGGTGTTTTGCGTTGAGAATAACGGTTATGCAATGGGAACATCGGTAGCCCGTACTTCCAAAAGTACAGAAATCTGGAAATTAGGTTTGGGATATGATATGCCTTGTGGACCCGTAGATGCCATGAATCCTATAAAAGTAGCCGAGGCTATGGACGAAGCTATTAAAAGGGCACGTAAAGGTGGCGGACCTACTTTTTTAGAAATGAAAACATATCGCTACAGAGGTCATTCTATGAGTGATGCTCAAAAATATCGCACCAAAGATGAAGTTGCTGAATATCAAAAAATAGATCCGATTTCTCAAGTACTCCAGATTATTAAGGATAAAAAGTACGCTACGGATAAGGAAATTAAGGAAATAGATAAGGGTGTTAAAGAACGAGTGAGTGAATGCGAAAAATTTGCCGATGAATCTGAATATCCGGATAAAAACGCGTTGTACGATATGGTGTACGAACAAAAGGATTACCCATTTATATCACATAAAGTAGAATAAATTATGGCAGAAATAATTAATATGCCTCGTTTAAGCGACACCATGGAAGAAGGGGTTGTCGCAAAATGGCTAAAAAAAGTAGGCGATAAAGTTGAGGAAGGAGATATTCTTGCTGAAATTGAAACTGATAAAGCTACAATGGAATTTGAGTCTTTTTCTGAAGGGACCCTTTTGTATATAGGACTTGAAGAGGGCGAAACTGCCCCTGTAGATACACTTTTGGCCATTATTGGTGAAAAGGGTGAAGATATTTCTGCGTTGTTGGAGGGTGG
>JBDNHN010000155.1:0-5362 GCA_041688725.1 Gillisia sp. | reverse complement strand
TCAATTGAATCGTTTTTTGTGAGGGATGTTTTTGTAAGACTTTGTACAATATTGTTGGGTTCCACACAAAGCAGGGTGCCGCCGGGTTTTAAAACCCTTTTCATTTCATTTATTGCTTTCTGCGGCTCCGGAACATGGATCAATAAAGTTTGGCAGGTAACAAAATCAAAACTGTTGTCCGGAAACGGGAGATTTTGAGCATTTCCTTCCCTTAAATTGAAGGAAATGTCCGTCTTAGAAAAGTGTTCTTTTAATTCTTTATTTTCTGTAAACCACATCGCGTCACTGTCTACAGCGGTTATTTCGGCATTTTCATCAATAAATGACGCCATGATTCTGGTCCAGTGGCCGTTGCCACAGCCTACATCCAGCATGGTTTTATGACTGCGGAGTTCAAGCCGCTGTGCGGTTAAACCTAAAAAAGTCTGGTTCCACCAAAAATCGCGGTAGTCTCCGAAGAAATTTTCAGAATGGCCATTATTTATTTTTTGATTTTTCAAAAACGTCTCCTGTTTGTTGATTTCGAAGTATTTGGTTTTTTTGAAACTGGTTTTTTCCCTTGGTTTCTTGAAGGTCTTCCTTGTTGAGGTTTTTTCTCCGGAATCTCAAAATATTCCATCGGATAGTTATGGTTCTCTATTACAGGAATCTTTAGATCCATCAATTTTTGTATGTCTCTTATAAATGCTTTCTCTTCATAATCACTAAAGGAAATCGCTTTCCCACTTGCACCTGCTCTACCGGTTCTTCCAATTCGGTGAATGTAAGTTTCAGAAATATTTGGAATTTCATAATTGATCACCAGTGCCAGCTCGTCAATATCAATTCCACGTGCTGCAATATCGGTTGCAACCAATACTCGGGTGGTTTTATCTTTGAAATTTTTCAAGGCTTTTTGACGGGCATTCTGGGTTTTGTTTCCGTGGATTGCTTCCGCTTTAATTCCAACCTTTATCAAATCCTTCACTACTTTATTAGCGCCATGTTTTGTCCTGGTAAATACCAAAACCCGATCTGCATCAGATAATTTCAGCAAGTCAGATAATAATTTCTTTTTATTGGTTTTATCAATATAATATAACTCTTGCGTAATTAGATCTGCCGTTGTGGTAACGGGTTTTATTTCCACCTTCAATGGATTCGTGAGGATGCTGTTGGCCAAGGCCATAATAGAATCCGGCATGGTTGCCGAGAAGAACAAGGTTTGACGTATTGCCGGAATTTTTTTGATTACCTTTTTTACATCATGTACAAAGCCCATATCCAGCATCCTGTCAGCTTCGTCTAAGGTGAAAATTTCAATTTTGGACAGTGAAATATATCCCTGATCCATTAAATCCAAAAGTCTTCCGGGAGTTGCAACCAGGATATCCACTCCGTTTCTCAATGCCTGTACCTGCGAATGTTGGGGTACCCCACCAAAAATAACCAAATGTTTAAGCCTGCTGAATCTGCCGTAATCTGACAAACTCTCGCCAATTTGAATCGCGAGCTCCCTGGTGGGAGTAAGGATCAGGCTTTTAATGATCGCTTTTTGGTTAAGTGGTTGTATGTTTTCGCTTAATAGTTGTATTGTTGGAATGGAAAAAGCAGCGGTTTTCCCGGTGCCGGTTTGGGCACTGCCCAATATATCCCTACCAGCTAAAATGGCGGGAATGGATTGTTGTTGTATAGGTGTTGGAGTTTTATATCCTACTTGATGAACTGCCTTTTGTAGGGGTTCAGTTAATTCTAAATCGTTAAATGTCATGTATGAGTTATATTAGCTGCACCGGGTTTAAAAATTTGTGGGCAGACTGATGTGTAACATGTTGCCTTTTGGAGAAGATGGCAACCGGCCGCGAAAGTAGGGCTTAATTTTTTAATAATCACTATTCAGTCTAAATAAGCAAATGTTTAAAAAAATTATAAATCTGAATTTTGGCTATTGAAACGGAATAATTTTTAAACCACGCAATTTAATTTTAGTTAAATTTAAGTCAATTGTAATTTCTTTAATAATTGTTCGACTACTGAAGAGTTAAATTTGACGAATTATTGAAAAGACTATGAAAAAGTACACATTAGTTTTCCTGATTGCAACCGCCATAACAGGTTTAATAGGTTTTGCGGGGTTGACTTTTTATGGAGTTATAGCCGTGAGGGTGTTGTTCCTTATTTTTGCAGATTTACTTATAGTATCTGTAATCTCTCATATAATTTCTTCTGACACAAGTTCAATGAGATTGAAAAGAGTTAAAAAATAATTTCAACTCTCAATTTTAAGTAACAAAATTAAAGACCCCTATGATAGGGGTCTTTTTTTATGTTGCTCGAAAGCTCTAACTTTATCGAAATAAAATTGATTTAAGTGAAATACATATATTTCTTACTATTTGTTTTCTCATTCCAAATACTTTTTGCTCAGGAAATTTCCATCAGGAAAGGTGCGGTTACTGATAATCTTTCAGTAAATGATAGCCTTTCGGAAACCTTTGCCATTTATCTTCCTACAAATTATTCAAATGAAAAATCCTGGCCTATTTTTTTTGTATTTGATCCTGAGGGCAGGGGAAAATCCGTCGCCCAGTTGTTTCGACAGCCGGGCGAAGAGCAGGGATATGTTATAGTCGCTTCCAATAATATAAAAAGTAAAAATTCTTTACTAAATAATTTAAAGGTTGGAACAAGGTTAATGTCCCGGGTTTTTGATTTATTTTCTATCGACAGAAATAGGATATATACAGCCGGTTTGGCTGAAGGAGCAGAGGTGGCAAGTGCAATTCCGGCTGTTTATAACAATATTCAGGGGGTCTTAGCGGTTGGGGATATCTGGCTAAATGCTGATCTTTTAAAAAAGGATGTAAATTTTTCAATTATAGGATTGGTTAGTACTCACGATTTCAAGCTTTACAAGATGGAAGAAAATATTCGGATTTTGAGTAAAAACGGAAATAACGGAAGTTTGTATAAATTTGATGGTACGCACCAATGGCCTGATTCAAATGTAATTTCCCATGCTTTGGGAAATTTCAGCCTTCAGGCCCTGTCTAAAGGATTAATTCCCCGGGATCCCACCCTGATGGAAAATTTATACCAGAAGGAAATTGAAACTACCGAAGTATTGAGAAGGTCATTGCAACTATTTAAATCTTATGAATTGTTGGACAAAATGAAAGATAAATATGGATTGTTGGACAAAATAGATGATCTGAAGGACAGGCAAAAAAATCTGAGGCGTGAAAAATTTTTTAGAGAACAACGTAGGGAATATAGTCGTGCCGCTATAAAAGAAACTGAACTCAAAGAACAATATATTTATTTTTTTAATGATGATGTTCTTACCTCAAATTTTGAAAATATAAGATGGTGGAACCAACAAATAAAGGAGTTGAAAGCATTTCAACAAAGTAAAAATCGGGCAGAGGCTGAAATGGCATACAGGCTGGAAGGACTGTTACAATTCCTTGCTAAAACCACTTTTCAGGAATTAAGTGAGGCAAAAGCTCATATAGACAGATTGATTTTTACCGCAATTCTTCAAACTACTTTTGACAGAGAAAATCCTGAAGGCTATAGAGCAATTATATCATTAAGTGCCGGTGATGGTGATTATGAAACCGCTTTACTATACCTGGAAGATTTATTGAAAACGGGGTATAAGGAAATGGATCCCTTATACAATATCCCGGGAACCCTGGATTTGAAATTAAGCCCTGAGTATAATGCGCTAATCAAAAAATACCTGGGAGAATCAAGATTTTACAATAAGGTGATCAATTTACCCGTTGATCCGTTCTTTTTTCAGTAAAAATAGCAGCCAAATAAGCAATCCGCAGGAAATTACAGAAAGGCCAATCATTACATTCCAGGTGAATGCATAGCCAAATTTACTTATCAATTGCATTCCGGAATTATGGCCAAAAATGTGGCTTACCGAAAAAGCGATACTGTAAAGTGCCATATATGAACCTTGTTTTCCGCGGTCAGATCTATGCAGCGCAAAACTGTTGGAAAACGGAAATGCGATCATTTCTCCCAGAGTCATAAATAAAATTCCAACCAAAAGAATCCCGATCCAACCTGTAGAATTAATCGCTACAAAACTCAGTCCTACCAATAATGTACCTGAAATTACATGTATTATAACAGAACGATGGCGATTTTCAAGGTATTTGATCAAAGGCATTTCCAGCAAAAATATCAATAACCCGTTAAGACCGAGTAATAACCCGATCTCAAATTCGGAAAGCCCATGCTTTTCAGCATAAAATAAGGGCATGGTCGAAAAATATTGCAGGAATATAAATCCGAACAAGATCATCGCGGCAATAAAGATAAGATATGGTTTGTCCTTTAAAACTGACTGGGGGTCTAATTTGATTTCCTTTACGTTTTCTATCGCCCTCTTGGGATGAAGGAGCTTTAACAGCAAAATCCCTGCGACAAAACAAGTGATTCCATCTACCCAAAACAAGCCGCTGTAACCCGCCCCTGCAATAATCAACCCGCCTACGGCAGGTCCTGCCGCAAAACCGAGATTTATAGCCAAACGAATCAGGGTGATGGATCTCGTACGGTTTTGGGGTTTACTATAAGCGCTTATTGCTACAAATACAGCGGGTCTAAAAGTATCAGCTATCAGCATTACCAGGAAGATACCTGTGCAAATTCCCCAAAATGAAACAGGGAATTGCAACAATACAAAAAGGATTGAAGATATCAGTAAACTTCCGGCCATGGTTTTATAATGCCCTATGGAATCTACCAGTTTTCCGCCCAGCCAGGAACCTGCCACCGAACCTATCCCGAAAAATGTCAGGATCCAACCTACTTCTTCCAGCGAAAAACCCCGACTTTTGGTAAGGTAAAGCGAAAGAAACGGGATTACCATGGTTCCGGCCCGGTTGATAAAGGTAATTAGAGCCAAGAGCCAAACCTCTCTTCTCAGGTCGCTGAAGGAACTAATATAATACCGGAAAAATTTCTGAAACATCCTGAATAGATAAGAATCAAAACTAAACAAATTTCAGCAGCAATTATTTTTTAAATCGGAAGTTGACTTTGGAAAAAATAAACCAAATTTGTAAAATGAAACTTATATAATGAAACAATTTATTTTATTTATATTCCTGGGGAGTATAACAAATACTTTAGCGCAATCCTCCGATAAAATTAAAAGCATCGAGGAATTTCAGGTCCAAATAAATGCCGATTTCAAAAACCCCGATGAATCTCCCCTTTCCGCTAATGATTTAAAGAATTTTGAAGGATTGGAATTTTTTGATATCGATACTAGTTTTATCCTGACAGCCCAGTTTGTGCGAACTCCGGCTGAAGCTCCTTTTGCGATGCCCACCACCACCGATAGAAAGCCGGTTTA